>JAKATE010000042.1 GCA_021828085.1 Thermoplasmata archaeon
AACGTGCCGGCCGGCGACAGGCGGCGGCGAGGAGCGTTTGGAGCGGCAGGCGGGAGGCGCGCACCTCGGCCAGGAGGAGCGGCAACGAGGTCTCCACGCCGGGCACCCCCGAGGGGGCGAGAGGGAAGGGCCGTTCCTTGGCTTCGCGCGGGTGGGGAGCGTGGTCGCTCGCGAGCATCGGCACCCCTCCCCCACAGAACGCCTCGTAGAGCCCGGCCCGGACCGGCTCGGAGCGAAGGGGTGGGTTGGTCTTCCATCGGGCGTCGGCGCCGGTCCTGGCCGAGAGGAGGAGGTGGTGCGGCGTGGCTTCCGCGCTCACCCCGGCCGCGCGCGCCTCCTCCAACGAGGCGCGGGCGGTCACGTGGGCCACGTGGAGCTTGAGCCCGGGAGGACCGGGGAGCAGACGCTTCAGGCACTCGATCTCGCTCTCCAAAGGACGGGCCGCATCCCAGCCGGGGGGGTCGAGCGCCTGGGAAGGCTCACGGAAGAGCCCGGGATCCTCGGCGTGGACGTGGAGCGGGAGCTGCGTAGCGGCCACGCGCTCGAGGAGCCCGGGGAGCTCCTCCCAGCCCGGGGTCTCGGGGCTGCCGGTGGTGGGGGCGAGGTAGAGCTTGAACCCGCCGACGCGCTCGGCGAGGGGCTCGACGGGGGTACGGGGGCCGAGCAGGGCGTAGAGGAGGACATCGCACTGGAGCCGGTGCCGGGTGTGGTCCTCCTTCTCTTCCAGGTGCTCGAGGCTGTCGACCGGCGGCTGGGTGTTGGGCATGTCGACGACGGCTCCGACGCCCCCGTGCACCGCCTGGAGGGTCCCGGCCCCGAAACCTTCGAACTCCTCGGGGGGAGAGGGGTCGCGGAAGTGGACGTGGACATCGGTCGCAGAAGGGAGGAGGATCCGTTCGCCGAGAGGATGGCGTCGGCCCCCGGAGACGCTGGGCCGGAGGGCCACGATCCTTCCGTCGGCGACGCCGAGTTCGGCCGGGATGATCCGGCCCTGATGGAGGATGCGTCCCTCGTAGACGTCCTCCGGGGCAGGGATGGACCGTTCCAGGGTCCCCGAGGTACGCGCGGGAGGCACGCCCCCGGCAGGTGGGCCTCCTCCCTTAAGGGCGCCGTCCGCGCTCAGACGACTCGGAGCAGCTGGTACGGGCTCCGGGAGGCGGAGGACGGATCGGGGGCCATGAGAACGAACCCGCTGGTGCGGGGGCGCTGGCCGTAGACGAGGCATCGGCCATAGCGGTCCTGGATCCGCAGATGGATGGCCGCCAGCGCCCGGGCCGGAGGGAGCCAGGGATCGTCCGTGAATCCCCCGACCATGACGTGGACCGGACGGTTCTGCAGGAACTGCTGCATCATCCCGCCGAAGGTCGGGGGCTCCAGGAAGAGACCCCGTTGGATGGCGAGTTCGCGGAGCGCCTCAAGGGAGAACTGGACGACCAGGGGCCCGGTCTCCCCGGGACTCGAGAACAGGAACTCCTTGGCCGACGGGAAGAGCGGCGGCTCCCCCGGGTCCCCCTTGCCGTCTGCGGCGGGCTTCACCAGCACGGGCTCGAGCTCCGCCGGAGGGTCGTCGGAGGGGATCACCGGATAGATGCGAAGCTGCCGGGCGAGCGTCCCGGCATCGAACTGGGTACGGAGCGCGAAGTAATAGTTCTCCGCCAGGATCGGAGGCGGAGGGATGACCAGGGCCCGTCCTCCCTGGCGGAGGGCGCCCACGAGCATGGGGGCGGCGACGAGGCTACGCACCGACTCCGGCACTCCCTCGCCGTATTCGAGAAGCGTCAAGCGCCGGGCCGGGAGGCGCCCGAACGCCTCGGCGGCTTGGGCTGATCCCGGCCAGAGGAGGCCCGGGCGGGGGTCCGGGTCCGGGTCGAAGCCGACACGCACCTCCCCGAGCGAGGCCTGCAGCGGCTCGATGGCCGTGAACCTTCCCCCCTCCAGGGTGAAGGGATAGACGGGGTTCTCCACTCGGGTCCCGCGGAGCTTGGCGATCTTGAGGTAGCGCTCGAGCCGCTGGTCCACGGTCTCCGAGCTGGCGATGATCACTCCATCGACCAGGTAGTCGAGATGGGTCGGTCCCTCCTCCTCGAGCACGAGGACCAGATGGGCCGCGGACTCTCCCATCCGCTCGAGGAGGAGCCGCTCGATGTCCTCGCGTCCGGGGAGGGGCTCGGACGAGGGGGAGAAGCCCAGGTAGTGCTCGATGAGGGCGGTCCACGAGTCGATCACGACGAGCGTCGGTCCGCCGTCCCGGACACGGCTCCAGGCCTCCTGGATGGGGGAAGGGAGCCAGAGGAACTTCTCCAACTCCTGCGTCCCTTGGGGACCCAGGAGGAGCGAACGGGCCTGCCGGACCGTCTCGAGGGCACCCCGCACCGGTCGCTCGATCCGGGAGGCGTCGACGACCTCGACGCCCTTTCCCTCCGGCTCCTGGAGCCAGGGGAAGCTGTCCCTCATCCCTCCCTCGCCGACCCGGCCCGAGACGAAGAGGCGTCGACCGGGAAAGAACTCGGCCAGAGCGAGCGCGAAGGTCGTCTTGCCCGTTCCCGGAGCGCCCCGAAGCAGGAGGCTCCGGGGATAGGGGCGAAGGAGGAACCGCTGGACCTCTGCGGGGATGCTCAGAGGGTGGCTCACGCTGCCTCCGCCGCGGTCCTGCTCCGGCCCCAGGAAGGGCGCGCTGGGCGCTCACCAGTCTTGGACACGGGTTCCCCCGCTGTCGTAGGCTCTACCGGTGACCGGTTCCCCTCGCGAGCTCGACGGGGGTTCGATGCAACTTCGGCCTGATGAATATATGTATCCGGTTTCCGGACAAATCCCGCATCTCTTAAGGAGGGGAGACCGCTCCCGGCCCTCCGTGGCGGTACCGTTGACTTACGCCGGCGCCGGGGTGGACTCCAAGGCGGTGGGAAGGGCGCTCGGGGGCCTCCTGCGCGCCGCCCGGGCCCCGGCGGTCCGGGGGTACGGGCGGCCTCTCCTCGGTCCGGGCCACTTCAGCGGGCTCCTCCAGGTGGGAGAGGAGCGGCTCGCGCTCACCACGGACAATGTGGGCACGAAGGTGCTGCTCGCCGAGCAGCTCGGCTCCTGGGAAGGGGTGGGGGAGGATCTGGTGGGGGTCAACGTCAACGACCTCTCCGCGGTCGGGGCACGACCGCTGGCCCTCCTCGATTACCTGATGCTCCCCCGGCCGGATCCGAAGCTCCTCGCCACGATCGGGAAGGGGATCGGGCGGGGGCTCCGCCAGGCGAAGTGCGCCCTCGTGGGAGGGGAGACGGCCATCGTCCCCGATCTCGTGCGGACGCCGGATCTTTCCGGCACCGCCCTCGGGTACTTCCCCCCCGGCCGCTCCCCGCTCACGGGCCGTTCGATCCGCGTGGGGGACGTCCTGGTGGGGATCCCCTCCTCGGGGGTCCACGCCAATGGCTTCACGCTCGTCCGCCGACTGCTCGAGCGCGCCCGGACCCCCCTGGACCGACCGCTCCCCGGCGAGCGCATCCCGTTCGGTAAGGCGCTGCTCCGCCCGACGCGCATCTACACTTCGGCCGCCGAGGCCCTGCTCGATCGCCACCTGGCCCAAGGGCTCGCGCACATCACCGGGGGCGGGGTGAGGAACCTCTCCCGGCTCCATCCCTCGGTGGAGTTCACCCTGGAGAGCTGGCCCGGCGCCCGCGGGGTCTTCGAGTGGATCGTGGCGACCTCCCGTCTTCCCCCGAAGGAGCTCTTCCAGACGTTCAACATGGGCATCGGGTTCGTGGCCACCGTCCGCAGGAAGGACCTTCCGGCGGCCCTCGGGGCCCTCGCGGAGGCCGGCGCACGCGATGCAAGGGTGATCGGGCGGGTCTCTCCCGGTCGTGGGGTCCGTCTTCCGTCCCTCGGGATCCGGTACGAAGGGTATTGAGTTCCCCCGACCGACGGAGGCCGATGGCCTCGGGCCCTGCGCCGCTCGGCAGCGCGCCTCCGGGAACCGGACGGCCGAACGCCCGGAAGATGGTCGGGGCCATCGCCGCCTCGGTCAGCGCGGCCTTCCTCTGGGCGACGTACTACCTGTTCGTCCTCCTCCTCCCCGGTGTAGGGGATGTGGTGGTGACCGTGGTCCCCTTCGCCGCGGGAGGAACGTGCTTCCTGCTCCTTCTCGCCGCCCAGGGGAGTCCGCCCCGCGAGTGGACGGTCGGCTGGCTGACCCCCGGGACGCTCCTGCGGGCCGGACTGCTGCTCTTCCTCCAGCTGGATGTGGTGCTCGCCACCCGGAGCGCCGGCGCGGTGGACACCTCCCTCGCGACGCTCCTCGGGGACGTCGTCGTGACGCCTCTGCTGGTGGCGCTGAGCCTGGGAACGGGCTCCGAGCGGCTGCGCTGGCGCACCTTCCAGGGAGGGCTCGCCCTGAGCAGCGCAGGGGCCGTGATCGCCATCGTCGGGGGCCGGACGCTGGGAGGCCTTGGACCCGGTCCGGTGCTCCTGCTGCTCCCTCTGCCTTTCCTCGTGGCCGGCTATTTCGTCGTCGTGGCGCGTGCCCAGGAGACCGAGCCCATGCCCCGGCTCGTCTCGCAGGCTACCCTCACGGCCGCGGCGATGGGGGTGCTGCTCCTGCCCTTCTTCCCCCTCGGGGGAACGTCGCCGGGGGTCTCCCCGGTCGAGGCGGCCCTCCTCCTCGTGGCGCTGGGGGTCACGAGCTTCTTCCTGGCCCCCTGGGCCTACTTCGCGGCGGCCGCCCGGCTCACCCTGGTGGTCCCCGCGGTCCTCCAGGCGCTCATCCCGGTCTTCACGCTCCTCCTGGTGGTCCTCTTCGCCCTCGCCCCCACCAGTGAGTTCGCCTGGGTCGGGGTCCCCATCGCCTTCGCCGGGAGCGTTCTCGCCGTTTGGGACCCGAGGCGGCGCTCCCCCGCGGCGTTGCCGGGGCCCCGGTCGGGATAGATGGATAGCCCCGGGCCGCTCTACCCCAGGGTGGTCTGCCGCGAGCGACGGGGGTTGCTCGCCGGTCGCTCCAGGAGGGAGCCCGCCGGGGTGTCGAGCCCGGCCGGCGGGGTGGGCGGAGGGGCCGCTCCCTCTCCCCCCGCATGGTCCGACAGGGCGCTCTGGCGTGTCCCCTGGAGGAGGCGCTCGGCGTCCCAGCCGAAGACCTCGGTCACGCGGGCCAGGGTCTGCGCCATGCGCTCGGCGTAGTAGGCGTAGTCCGGAACCTTCTGGGCCGGGAAGGGCCGGCCCGCGGCGTACGGCTCGATCTCCTGCGGGGTCTTCTTCGCGTTGGTGACCACCCAGGCGACCTTCATGCCGGGGAAGACCGGGTAGCCTTCGGCCTGGAGGGTCTTGAAGACGCGGAGGAAGGGGAGCGCGTCGCGGGTCGCCTCGTTGTACTGGCCCTCCTCGCGGACGGTCCGCGCGATGACGAGCGCCTCGAGCGCCACCTCCCCGGCCTGGACCCGGGCGATGAGCTCCCGGGCGTGACGCACGGCGCGCTCCGTGTCGCCGTCCAGGATGTCCTCGAAGACCGCCGAGAGCGCTTCGCTCTGGGCGTCGAAGGAGTCCGTCCGGCGCGTCTCGTAGCCGCGGACCACGGTCTCCTCTCGCGGCCAGGCCTGGCGGGCGACGTAGCGCTTCTTCACCCCGTGGCTGAAGAAGGAGCGGTAGACCGCCTGGAATTCGAGCGTGGCCCCGGCCCGGGAGAACTCCTCGGCGATTCGCTCGCCGAAGGCGCGGGCCCCCTCCAGGCTCGGCTCCGGGGAGCGGACGAAGATGCTGTCGGTGTCGGAGTAGAGCACCTGGGCCCCCTGGGCGGTGAGCGCCGCGATGACCTCCTGGATGGTCTGCCGGGCGAAGGCGGTGATCGCCGCCCCGATCTCCTTGTCGGTGAACCGGTAGAACGAGCTCGCGAGCACCCCGTAGAAGGAGTTCATCAGGATCTTCACGGCGTTCTGCAGCCCGTCGTAGTAACCGGCCTCGTCGCGGTCCTTCGCCTCGCGCATCCGGCGCTTGAGCAGGTCGCGCTCTCCCAGGAGGTCCTTGAGGATCCTCGGGATGAGCCCGGGGCGGACCGACGGGTCGAGGAAGCGGGCCCCGTTCGGGGCCACGATGCTCCCCTCCGGGGAGAGGGTGGAGAAGCAGATGTTCCGGGCGATGATGAGCGAGGGGTACATGGACTTGAAATCGAGGACCACCACCCAGTGCGCGAGCTGCGCCTGGAGCGCGTGGACGTACCCCCCCTCGATGGCGCTCTCGCGACTCATCCGGCGGGTGGGAGGGACGCCGATCCGGGCCCGGTCCGCGGCCGGGATGAGCAGCGCGTCCACCAGCACGCTGGTCCGCCCGTTCATCCCCTCCTCAAGGAAGAGATGGGCCACCGTGGCCAGGTCCGCCGCGCGCTCCGTGGCCCTAAGCTTCTGGAAGATGCGCAGGGCCAGGAGCGCATCCCGTTCGCAGTACTCCAGGACCCGGGCGCGGTCGCGCGCCCACTCCTCGTCCATGTTCCGGCGGTCCACGTCGGACTTCCCCTCTCCCAGGAGGAGCTGGCTCACGAACTCGAGGGTCTCCTGCTTGGGGTGGAGGATCTGCCGGGCCGACCACCAGGCATCGGCCACGACCCGGCCGTGGGCGCGCCAGACGCGTTCGCCCACGTCGCCCACCGGGGCCCGGTCCCGGCCGAGCGGCGGGACGGCGAGCCCGAGGGCCTCGGCCCGCTCGAGGAGCAGCGGGAGATCGTACCCGCCGATGTTGTACCCCGTGATGAGGTCCGGGTCCTCGCGCTCCACCGTGGCGACGAACCCCTCCAGGATCGTCCGCTCCTCCCCCTCGAGGCGGAAGGAGGTGGGCTCCCCCGTCCCTCGCTGGACCACGCCGCACAAGCAGAGCAGGTGGCGGTCCTTCAGGGAGTTCTCGATGTCGAAGCTCAAGGTGACGAGCTCGGGGCGGAAGGCCTCCGCGGGCTCGATCCTTCCGGTCACCCGCACCACGAGCTCGGTGGTGTACTGGCGTCGGACCTGCTCGTCCTCGGGCTCCCCCTCCAGGCTGACCGTGAGGCTCCCGAGCCGGTCGTACAGGAACCGGTGGACGAAGGGGATATCGCAGGCGAGGACGCTCGTGGGGTCACCGGGCCGTTCGTAGCGCCGGCGGTACTCGGGCACGGTGAAGGGATAGCGGACCTCCACGCGGAGGACCTCCCGCTCCCGGCCCGCCACCCAGAGCCTCTCCTCGCTGAGCTTCGCGTCGGGGTCGCGGGAGAGCGCTTCGCGCACGGCAGCCGCGGGCTCGGTGAGCTCGAAGTAGGGCTTGAAGTCGTAGACACGCGCCGTGAGCGAGCGTCCCTCCCGGGTGCGCCCGAACAGCTCGACGACGACCCCCTCCCCCTCCCGGCGGTAGGAACCCCCAATGAGGAAGACCTGGTGGGTGACCACGACCGGCCCGAGCGCGGGGGCGGTTAAAGGGGTTCACGCCGCCGGGCCTTCGACGGGTCCGGCGGACGGACGACCGGAGGGATCAGCCCGTGCTATTACCGGCGGGGGGCTTCCCTCCACCGGAAGACCGGGACCGGCGGCGGACCAGCACGACGGCGACCCCGGCCACCACCACGATCAGGAGGAGGAGGGCGAGGACCGGGAGCCAGGGGAAGCTGTTGCCCGAAGGGCTGGAGGGGGTCGAGGTGTGGTTGAGGGTGATCTCCAGCAGGACCGTGAAGCCGGCCGTGACGTTGACATCGAGGCTCTCGCGGACGTACCCGGGAGCAGAAGCCACCACCGTGTACTCCCCCGGCGAGAGGGAGACGTTGAAGGCTCCCGCCACGATGGGGCTCACGCTCTGCCCGTCGATGAGGAGGGACGCGTTCGTCGGGGAGATCCGCCCCGCGATCCAACCGACCTGGACCCGGACCGGCTCGAAGACGGCCGACTCGTTGACCGCCCCGGTCAGGGTGAGGGCCGCCGGGTTGTCCGTTCCGGTGTAGGCGCCCGGGCCGGCCCCGAGCCATCCGACGAAGTTCCAGGAGGCGGCCGGGTGGGCGCTGAGGTTCACGGTGGTGCCGTTGACGTACCAGCCCGAGGGCGGGCTCACCGTACCGCCGGTCAGATTGGTCTGCCCGACGCTGAGGTAGACCTCCCCCGAGTAGCTCAGGGAGATTCCCACGGCCGAGCCCTGGACGACGACGTTTCCCGAAGGTACCGAAAGGACGTACCGGTAGCCCAGCGAGCCGACCACCGGGCTCTCCGCAAGGTACGGGTAGCTCCCGTTAGCGAG
This sequence comes from Thermoplasmata archaeon, assembly GCA_021828085.1. Taxonomy (GTDB): domain Archaea; phylum Thermoplasmatota; class Thermoplasmata; order Lutacidiplasmatales; family UBA184; genus JAKATE01. The sequence continues at coordinate 8,215 of JAKATE010000042.1, forward strand.
GGAGAAGACCAGGGAAGTGCCCGAGGTGTTCTGCTCCGTCCCGTTCACGGATGCGCTCCAGGAGGCCCCGGTCGGGAGACCGGTCTCGGTGAGGGTCACCGTGTAGAGGACGGTGTGGGCGAGGATCGCCGTCTCCACCGCGGGGCCGGAGAGAGTGAGGGATTCCGGGTTGTTCGTTCCCGTGTAGCCGGAGGCGTTGGGGCTCTGCCACTGGCGGAAGTGATACCCCCCCAGCCCGGCCGCCGTGAGCGAGACCGTGGATCCGGCGGAGTACCACCCGGAGGCGGGAGAGACCGTCCCGGCTCCCGAGGGGCTCGCCTGGACGGTCAGGTGGTACTGCGCGCTAAACGTCACGTCGGTCACGACCGCGGAGCTCCCGACGCTGACCGCGCCCGAGGCGGGAGAGGCCAGGTAGCGGGTGCCCACGCTCCCGGGGACCGGGGACGAGACGAGGAAGTTGTAGCTCCCCGAGGTCACATTGAAGGAGATGTCGGAGCCCGTGGCGGAGGCGACCTCCGTCCCGAGCGTGACCGACCAGCTCGTTCCCGCGGGGAGTCCCTGCTCGCGGAAGGTGGCGGGAGTGAGGGAGAGGAACTCGGCGGTCACGTTGATCGGGGAGGAGAGGGTGAGCGACAGCGGGTTCGAAGTGGGGCTGGGGCAGGCGGCGCTGGGGGTGCAGCTCCACTGGGAGAAGTAGAATCCCGCCGACGCCGTCGCCTGGACCGAGACGACGCTGCCGAGGGCGTACCAATTGGCCCCCGAGGGGGAGACGGTCCCGCCCCCGGTGGGGACGACGGTGGAGAGGAGCTCGACCTGGGCCTGGAAGCTGATGGGGAGGCTCTGGTGGGAGGTGCTGACCGTGACCGACCCCGCGCTGGGAGTGGCCACGTAGCGATTCCCGTAGGAGGTCCCCAGGGGGCTTCCCACGCTGTAGCTGTAGGCGCCGGCGGTCAAGTTGAAGGTGATGTTCGAGCCCGTGGCCGAGGTGAGAACCCCTCCGAGGGTGACGTTCCAGCTGGTGCCCAACGGCAAGCCGGTCTCGAGGAAGCTCACCGGGACGCGTGCGACGAAGTCCGCCACCACGCTGGTGGGGGCGCTCACGGTGACCGTCATCGGGTTCGCGCTCGTGGAGGAGCAGGCGCTGCTGGGAGCGCAGCTCCAGCCCGTGAAGGAAAAGCCGGCGGCGGCCGTCGCCTGGGCCGTGACCTTCGTGCCGGAGTTGTAGTAGCTAGTTCCCGAGGGGCTCACGCTCCCCCCGTTGGCGGGGGAGGCGGACAGGCCCAGGGAGTACTGTGTCGTGTACCCGATCGCGAGGGTCTGGTGCGCGACCCCGACGGTGACGCTCCCTCCGCTCGGGGAGGCGACGTACTGGGTCCCGGTGCCTCCGCTGATGGGGGAAAGGACCGAGTAGCTGTAGCTCCCGGCGGTCACATTGAAGCTGATGTTGCTCCCGGTGGCGCTCGTCGCCACGCCGTTGAAGGTGACCTTCCAGCTGGTTCCGAGGGGGAGCCCGGTCTCCCGGAAGCTCACCATCGTGAGCCCGGAGAAATCGGCGGTGACGCTGGTGGGGCCCGTCAGCGTGACGGTCACGGGGTTCGCCGTGGTCGACGAGCAGGCGGCCGAGGGGTTGCAGCTCCAGCCGGTGAACTGGTAGCCCCCGTTGGGACTGGCGGAGACGCTCACCGGGGTGTTGGCGGCCTCCCACGTCGCGGTGGAGGGGCTCACCGTCCCTTCCGACGGGGGCGAGGCCGCGGGGGTGAGGAGGTACTGGGTGCTGTAGCTCGGGCGGACGACGAGCGGAGCGCCGTTGACGGTGACCGAGCCCGAGGGGCTGGCGTCGACGTACCGAGTGCCTGTGGAGCCGGAGATGGGCGTGAGCACGGAGTAGGAGTACGTCCCCGAGGTCACGTTGAAGGTGATGTTGGAGCCCGTGGCGGATTCCTGGGTCCCCGCGAGGGTCACGGACCACGACGTTCCCGTGGGGAGCCCGCTCTCGACAAAGGAGACCGGGTAGCGGGTGGCGAAGTTGGCCGTGACGGTGACCGGGCTGTTCATGGTCACGGTCATGGGGTTCGCGCTCGTGGAGGAGCAGGCGCCCGCCACGGAGCAGGTCCAGCTCGAGAAGGAGTAACCGGCGGCCGCCGTTGCCTGTACGCTCACCTGGGCGCCGGCATCATGGTACGAGCTGCCGGAGGGGCTCACGGTCCCGGACCCGGCCGGGCTCACAGAAGTGGTCAGGGCGTACTGCGCCGAGTAGGCCACGCTCTCGGTCAGATGGCTCGAGCCGACCGACAGGACGATCTGGGTGGGGGAGGGCTGGTAGCGCGTCCCTGCCGCGCCGGGGACTGAGGCCCCGGGAGTGAGGGTGTAGGCGCCCGCGGAGACGTTGAAGGTGATGTTCTGCCCGGTGGCCGAACCGGTGAGCCCGCTCAGATCGGCGCTCCAGCTGGTCCCGGCCGGCAAGCCCGACTCGAGGACGCTCACCGGGACCGTCGGGCTGCTCGGGCAGCTCACGATGACGCCGATCGTACGGTTCGCCATGGCCTTGAGGTAGACCGGCTGCGAGATCGAGGTGCAGCCGGGCGCGCTCGCATTGATCCAGTACTGCCCCTCCATGCGCTGGAGGTCGTAGATCCCGCTGGACTGGGCGAGGAGGACATCGGTCTGCCCGCGCGGGTTCACCTCCACCGTGGCGGAGGCGGGGGCTACCGTGACGTTGAGCCAGGACCAGGGGGGGGTCACGAGGTGTTCCAGGGAGACCCCTCCCGCCCCCGTCGAACCGGGGAACTGGAACTCGTTGCCGTAGTTGTCGGTGTTGTTCGTCGCGTTCGCGGCACCGAATGCGAAGGAGTAGTTCGCCGCCTGGTAATCGTAGTAGGGATACAGGCAGTTGATGGAGGTGCTGAAGGAGGGTCGACCGCAGGCGCTGGCGTTCACCTCGGCCTCCCCCAGCTGGGAGGAGCTGAAGTACATCCGGAGCGGATAACCAGCGGTGGCGCCCTGCGACAGGATCGGCAGCGAGAGCTGCATCGGCCCCGTCTGGTACCACCTCCCGGGCCAGTAGCTGTCGCAGACCCCGTCCCCCGGGGAGCAGGTGTTCGGGATCGACGGGTTGAGCGAGTGGCCGATCTCGTAGGCGAAGGAGATCGCGCCCGGACCGCTCGCCCCCCACTGCAGGAAGTTGCCCACGGAGGTGGTGGTGTAGTACGGGCCGAGCCCGCTCGGGGTGCGGGAGCTGTTCTGGAGGAGGATGGTCCCGGTCTGCCCGAGCGTGGTGTCGACCACGTTGAGCTGCCAGGGCTGGTCCGGGTTGACCCCGGTGTAGTTCACAAAGAGATGGTCCCCGGAGTTCAGGACCATGATCTGGTCGGTCAGGCCGTTCACGTCGAGGGGAGCGGCGTTCGCCGCGTCGATCTCGGCGTCGCCCTGGAACACGTTGAGCTCCCAGACGATGGCGCAGGCGAACCACTGGTTCCCTCCTGCGGCGAAGTTGTAGAAGAATCCCCCGTTCGGCAGGCAGTCCTGAAGCCCGCTGTTCGAGCCTGTGACCCCGGGGGCGGCCGGATAGAACTGGAACTCCAGGAACGCCTGCTGGTCGAGGCTCTCCACGTCATGGACGACCCCACCGAACCAGATCGTCGCGTAGAAGTTCCCCTGGCTCTGGAACTGGTTGCTCGGCGGGAGGACCAGGCTGAAGCTGGCGTTCATCCCCGACCCCAGCTGGTTCGAGATGTAGCTCGCGGTCGGCTCGTCGTGCCCGTAGCAGTAGGGGACGCCGTACCAGCCGGAGACGTTGGGGGCCCAGTACATGCCATCGCAACCGAGAGACGCGCCTCCCGCCGCGATCGTGGGAGCCGCGCCACGAGCCGGGAGCGCAGGCGCCGGCCCCTCCAGTGAGGTTGCCACGGTCAGCGAACTCGCGAGGAGCACGAGGAGGACCCCCACGCTGAGCAGCCCTCTCTTCCAGTCCGCTCGTTCGGTCCGGCCTTCGCGGCGCACGCTCCGTGGAGCAAGCGGGCTCTGCATTTGCGGGTGCGTGGCGCACTACCTGGGGCTAGTAAAACCTGATGGCCCCCGCTCCGTGCGGTCCTCCCGGCACCGACGGGCACTCCCTCGAGGAATGGCCCTGCTTCGGTCCGGGAGCGCCCGGTTCGTCCCGGTCGGGGCGACGGAACCGGACGCTCCGTGCGCCGAGATATACTGCTCCCGGGTGGCCCTCCCGTCCGACGGGTGGAAGGTGCCATTTCCGATCTCGCGATCCCCAGGCGCCCCGCACCGACGGTGGGTCGGCGCTGCGCTCGGCCTTCTCCTCCTTTCGCTGGTCCTCCTCAGCGCCTCCCCGGCTGCTGCGACAGCCGCACCGTCGTCCCCCCCGACACTCTCCATCACCTCCGGAGCCACGGCCACCACCGCGCCGCTGACGGTCGAGTGGTCCTCCGCCCCTTCGGATGTCCTCCCCCAGGCCAATTTCAGCTACACCACCTACCAGGGCTCCCAGCCCTTCCCGATGACCTTCGGGGGGGACCTCGGCTGCACGAGCGTCTGCAACGGCACCTGGGAGTACGCCACCGGCGACGGGGTCCAGCAGTGGTACAACGTCTCCCCCTTCCAGAGCCCTCCACCCCGGACCAACTCCTCCATGGTCTGGGACCCACTGCTCGATGGCGTGCTGCTCTTCGGGGGTCTTGGGCCTACCGGACCCCTGAACGACACCTGGTTGTACAACCCGGCGACGGGTTGGCGGGAGCTGCCCTCGACGCTCTCTCCTCCGGCCCGACAGCTCGCCTCCTTCGCCTACGATCCCATCGACGGGGAGGCCATCCTCTTCGGAGGGGAGGGGGCGGGGGGCGTCCCCCTGGGCGACAGCTGGGCCTACGGGGCCCAGGGTTGGGTCGAGCTCCATCCCGCCTCCGCCCCCTCCCCCCGCTTCGGCGCCGGGCTCGTCTACGACCAGGCGGCGGGGCGGCTCTACCTGTTCGGGGGAGAGGGGACCGGAGGGTTCCTCTCGGACACCTGGTGGTTCCGGGGCGGGGTCTGGTCCCCGGTGCGCACGGCGCAGTCCCCCTCCCCCCGGGCCCTAGCGCTCCTGGTGGCCACGGGCGACGGGACGCCGCTGCTCTTCGGGGGCGAGGGCGCCACCGGCTGGCTCAACGACACCTGGGTCTTCCTGAACGGGAGCTGGAGCCCGGTCGCGTACGTCCTGGGGTTCGGTCCCCCCGGACTCCCCGGCGCGGGATTGATGGTGAACCTGGCGCTCGGACCGAACTACTTCATCCTCTTCGGGGGCTATTCCGCGGACCAGCTCTCGGCACCCCTGTGGAACCTGGTGGTCCCCTTCGGCGGACTCCCGAACGGTACCACTCCCCTGTCGGTCTCGCTCTCCGCCAACGTGCTCACCGGTCCGGCGCCGCTGAGCGTGACCTTCTCGGCATCGACGTTCGGAGGAGGCCCTCCGTTCAGCTATCTCTGGCAGTTCGGGGACGGCACCACGGCGGGGGGGTTCCCCGTCGTCTCCCACGTGTACGAGCGGCCGGGCTCCTACACGGTGAACGTCACGGTCGTCGATGTCAGCGGCTCTCCCGCGACCGCCTCGATCCAGGTGAAGGTCCTGCCCGCCCCCCCGGGCCCTCCATTCTGGATGACCTTCCTCGGAGGTCCGGCGGTCTGGGCGCTCCTGGCCGTGGTGCTCGCCGTCGTCGGCTGGGGGGCGGTGGGAGGGGCAGAT
>JAKATE010000240.1 GCA_021828085.1 Thermoplasmata archaeon
GAGCCGGGCGGTCCCGACGGAGGGTACCCGGCATACACGCCCGCGCCCGCCTCTCCCTTCGAGGGGGGCCCCCGCGACCGCCGTGAACGTCGGACGGCAATGGCGACCGCCGCCGCGGCGATCACCACGACAAGACCCACGACGAGGATCCCCCACTCGAGGGGCGTGAGGCCGAGGGGGCCCGCGCCGCCGTTCGGCGTCGTGCCGGTCCCCGATCCCACGACGACGTTGAGCGTGGCCTGCGAGGAGGCGCCCGAGGCGTCCGTGACCTGCAGGATGATCACGTAGGACCCGTCGGCGGTGTACGTGTAGGAGGCGTTGGCCTGGGTCGAGCTGGCCGAGCCGACCCCGAAGGTCCACAGGTAGGTGTACGGAGGCGTGCCTCCGCTGGCCGACCCCGTGAACTGGACCTGGAGCGGGGAGGGGCCCTGCGACGGGTTCGCGCTGCCGTGCGCCGCCAGGGTGCCTCCCGAGGCGGTCCGCACCACCACGTGGTTCCCGGTGACCACCACCGGGGTCCCGCCCCGGCTGTCCTGCACCGACATCGACGGGACGAAGCTCCCGGCGCTGGTGTAGACGTGCACGACCTGAGGCGTGGCGCCGATCGTACCCATGGCCGCGCTCCCGTCGCCGAAGTTCCAGCTCTCGGTGTACCCCGTCCCCGTGCCGCCCGCGACCGTCCCGGAGAACGTCACCGACAGCGGGGCCACCCCGGAGCTCGGCGAGGCAGAGAAGCCCGCCGTGAGGGGAGGGATCGAGGAGGAGATCGTCACATTGGACCAGAGGAAGATCGGGATGGCGGGCCCGTCGGTGATCTGGACGCTCAGGTTGACGTACCCTGCCGTGGGCCCCGCGGTGAAATAGGTGGACGTCTGGTAGTCGCTCCCCACGGACACGTTGACCGACCCCAGGCTGGAGGGGGAGACCGACCAGGAGTAGTGCACCGTGGAGGCGTACAGCGGCTGACCGTACTGGTCCATGGCCTGGGCGTCGAACCTGAGCGTGCCTCCTGTCGCGACGGTGGCGGGCTTCGGGACCAACGTCGCCGAGGCCAGCGTGGGCGGTGCGTTGGAGATCACGACGACGGCGCACGCGAGCCGGGTCGTGGAGGCGTAGGTCACGTTCAGGCAGACGTTCCCGGACCCCGTGCTGCTTCCCGCGACGAACCGCACGGCGGTGGTCCCGAGGGTCGCGTTGAGGGTCCCCAGGCTGCTCGGGCCCACGTTCCACACGAACGTGCCCCCGTTCGACGGGTAGACCCCGCCCCCGAGGGTGTTGGTCGCGCTGCCGTTGAAGTAGAGCACCCCGTTGGGAGGCCCGCCGGTGGAGAGCGGGGAGAGCACGACGTTCGCGAGGGTCGCGGACGCACTGACCGTGATCGGGGCGCAGCCCATCAGGGTCACTCCGCTGTACGTCGCGTTCTCACAGAGGTGGCCCGACCCCGCGCTGCTCCCCGGGGTGTAGGTCGTGGAGGCCCCGACCACAGGGCTGACCGAGCCCAGCGTCGTGGGGTAGGGCTGCGACCAGGCGAAGGTCGCGCCCCCGATGCTCGCCCCGCTCTGGTCGGTGGCGGAGGCCGAGAGCGCCACGGTGGTGCCGGGGCTGGTCCCGACCGGGTCCGGCGATATCGCGGTCGAGGTGAGGGTGGGAGGGGCCCCGCCGGTCCCGGTGTTGCAGGGGACGCGCGGGTCCCCGCACCGCCACACGGGTTCGAGGGGGTTCCCCTCGGCCAGCAGGTCGTTGGTGGCCATCGGGAAGGTGAGCTTGGTGAGGGAGCTCGCGAAGATGGTGGGGTTGACGTTGAGCTCGACGCGTTCCATCACCGCGAGGACGTTGGAGGTGTTGAACGTCTGGTGGACGATGTTCCCGCACGGCCCCGTCGTGATCCCGCAGGAGGCCGGGTTGGGGTTCCCGGTCTTCATCACGCTCGGGTCGGCGACGAGGACGAAGGGGAACCTCCGCCCGCTGTTGACGGAGTCCGGGCCGTTCGCCCCGTCCTGCGTGTCGTCCTCCGAGATGGCGATGACCGTGTTCTTCGCGAGCGCGGTGTTGTTCTCCACCGCCTGCACGATGAGGTTCATCGACTGGTCGTTCCACTGGATGCACGTGTCGAAGCTCGAGGACGTGCAGTAGGGCCCCGGGTGGTCGTCCATGAGCTCGATCTCCGTGTAGGTCGGCAGCCCGTAATCCTTGAGGTAGCTCAGGAACGCGTAGGCGGCGTACTGGTCGTTCATCGTGGTGACGCCGCTGTTCGAGCAGGTGAACTGGCAGTCGTAGAGGAGCTGCGGGATCCCGTTCGCGGGGTTCACCACGGGTGGGAGGGGCTGGACGCTCCCGCTCGTCGTGTTCGTCCAGAACCCGACGCCGGAGGGCACTCCGGAGCAGGTGGTGTGCTCCACCGCGACCGAGTTCCCCGGCAGCGAGCCCGGGACCCCGGTGGTCGAGCCGACGGAGCAGCTGAGCCCGCTCCCCCCGCTCCCCAGTTCCCAGAGGTTGTCCCCGATGGCCAGGAACGGGATGGGCCCTCCGGACTGGGCGACGTTCGGTCCCGTGAACCGGTCGAAGACGGTCCCGTCGGTGGGGTAGGCCTGGGAGCCGAGGTCGGGGCTGTAGCCGCAGCTGCCGCTCTTCACGTTGGAATTGTTGTAGATCCCCCACTGCGTGCCGGACCCCATCCCCTGGACCGTGTTGCTGCAGGAGTCCGAGCCTCCGTTGATGTCGGCCGCGAAGAGGTAGGCGTGGCCCTGCGCGGAGTAGGGGTCGACGGAGGAGTACATGTTGTCGAAGACGGACCCCATGCGCCCCCACTGGTGTAGGAACGGCACGTCCGCGATGTGGTTC
>JAKATE010000241.1 GCA_021828085.1 Thermoplasmata archaeon
GCTCCGGACCGCCGCGCCTTCCTGATGGCGTCTTCGAACAGGGCCCGGGCCTCCTCCCGGTTCTTCCGGGAATCCATCGCCAGAAGCGCCCGTCCTTCGAGGGTCAGAAGGTGGGGATCGAAGACGAGAGTCCCCGTTCGCCGGCCCTCGTCCCGTCCGAACCGCGCCAGCCCGACGGCCTTTTCCCAAAGCGCGGCCCGGAACGCGGCGCCGGCGTGGATGGCGATGTAGATCGTTCCGACTCCCGGAATCATCGCCCGAACCGCCTTTTCCGCCGCCTCGGCCTGGGCCTCCGACTCCTTCGTTCCCCGGCACCAGGCGAGCGCCAGCCGGCATAACTCCGCCCCCATGTGCAGGTCGTGGGCATCGGCCAGAAGAACGGTCTTCCGGGCGAACATCTCCACCTTTTCCACATTTTCCCTCATCCAGGCCATGAAGATCTTGTGGACGCCGACGTAGACCCGCGACTTTGGGAAGCGGCCGCACTCCTCCCGGCCTTCCCCCTCCGCAAGGAACGCCAGGGACTCCTTCGTCCGGCCCGCGAGCTGGCCGACGAATCCGAGGTAGGAAAAGAGGAGGACGGCGGGAGGCTCCGAGAAGGACTCGACGATCCCCTGGCCGTCCCACCGGATCGACCTGATCTGGGGAAGAAGATCCTGAAGCGTGTCGTACGCCCGGGAGAGCTGCCCGTTGTAGGAGAAGGCGATTCCCCGCATGCAGGCGAGCCACAGGCGGGTTCCCCCCGATCCGCCCGCGGCCCGCTCCAGGGCTTCGGGCTCCCCGAACCTCTCGATGAGGAAGGTTGGGCCCCGAATGCCGAATCTCACGGCGTCGTGCAAGTGATCGAAGATCTTCCGGCCCTCCGGCGTCCCTCTTTCGGCAAGCTCCGACAGCTTTCCGAGCAGGGCGTCGATCCGTGTCGACCCGTGCCCCCAGACGTAGAGGGCGATCCGGATCATCCGGCGCAGGATCCGAATCGCCGTCGAGGGAGCGTCCGGCCCTCCGTGCTCTCCGGCCAGAAGATCGAGTGCCCGCCCGTAATGGGAGAGGGCGATCTCGTAGGCCCCCACTCCTTCCGCCCGCTCGCCAGCCCGGACGAAGAGAGGAAGGGCCTCCTCCGGAACATCGGCTCCCATGAGATGCTCGGCCAGAATTTCCGGGGCGCTCTCCACCCGCTCGGGAAAATCCTCCCGAAGCGTCTGGGCAATGGACCGGTGGATCCCGCGGCGGACCGAAGCCGGAAGGGACTGGAGCACCGCCTCCCGCAGAAGATCGTGGCGGAACCGGTAGACCGGGGAGGGAGGGGGGCGGTCCAGCTCGAGGATCTCGCAGTCCACGAGTTCCCGGATCCACGCCTCGGCAGTCCCGCTGTCGGTGGCGAGCCGCGCATATCGTTCCGCCGCCCGCAGGAGGACCGGTCCGTCGAGACTCAGCCCGAGACAGGCCGCGACCTTCGCCATCGGACGGCTTTCTTCGAGCGCATCGATCCGGGAGGTCAGGAGATCGCGCAAGGTCTGAGGGACTCCCGATCCGCCTTCCCGGGAGAGGGCTCCCGACAGGACGAGCTCGCGCAAAAACAGGGGAACCCCCCCTCCCCGGTCGACTCCCTCCCGGACGGCCTTCGGGCTGAGCGGGACCCCCCGGGCGAGGCTTTCGACCATCTGCCGGCTCTCCGCCCGGGAAAGCCCCGCGAGCCGCATCGTCTCGTCCGGAGGCGGGAGACCCACCTCGCGAAGGGACTCTTCCCGCCGCGCCGTGACGACGACCAGGACCGGACGGCTCTTCAGGGCTTCGAGGGCTTTTCGGAGAAGCTCGAGGGTCGCGAGGTCCATCCAGTGGAGATCGTCGATCACCAGAAGAAACGGCCTTTCGGAGCGGCAGGTGAGGATCGACAGAACGAGGGATTCGATTCCCTCCTTCGGATGCTCCGGAGGGGACAGATCTCCCCACGCGGCCCCGGGAGCGTCGAGAAGATGCAGGAGAGCCGGGAGGTGCTCCCGCACGGGCTGTCCGGTGGACAGAAGATACCGCTCAAGCCGGTAGCGGTATTCCAAGGGAGAGAGGTTCTTCTCAAGACCCACAGCCCCCGAAAGAAACCGGATCAGGGAGGCGTAGGGGCTCTCCCGGTGCTCCGGCAGACAGGAGATCAGCCGGACGCTCCCGTCCTCCGCTCCCCCGGCATGGATGCGGCTCGCCAGTCCTTCGATGAGGGCCGATTTCCCGATACCCGCTTCCCCCGCGAGCCAGAGGATCCTCAGAGACCTTTCGGCCTTCGCCGCGGTCCAGAGATCCCGCATCCGGGCCTGCTCCCTTTGGCGTCCAAAAAGGGTCGCGGCCGGTGAAGGTCCGAGCGGGGGCTCCTTTCGGATCCGGTAGAGAAGGCGCTCCGGGCCGTCCGCTCCCTTCGGAAGGGTTCCGGACTGCGCGACGGCGTACCACCGGTCCACCCGGCTGGCCGTCTCGTAGGTTGCCGCGATCTCTCCGGGCGTCCCGTGGCGGGCGACCCGGGTCGCCTCCCGGATCCGGTCTCCCAGCGGGTCCGGAGCCTCGCCCCCCCGGTCGGAGATCCCTTCTCCCGCATGAAGGCCCAGACGGACCGAACACCCTTTGAATCGGGGATCGGAAGCGACCGAGGCGCGAAGCGCGTGCGCCGTCCCGACCGCCCTCCGCGCCTCGTCCTCCCGGGCCCTCGGAAACCCGAAGACCGCCAGAAAGGCCCCTTCGGATCCGGCGAGCGGTCTCCCCCCTGCCGTCAGGACCCGCTTCTCCATCTCCTCCCGGAAGGACTCCCGGAGGCCGACGGCCTCCTCGGGCTCCATCCCGGCAGGGGCCGACAG
>JAKATE010000242.1 GCA_021828085.1 Thermoplasmata archaeon
CCCCCCCATGCTGAAGGAATGCGTACAGCACGGCTACTTCCGCGGCACGAACTGTCCCGTATGCGGCGACGAGGCCCGGTTCTTCATGGACGACCGGGAGCTCGACCACATCGCGCGCATCGTCGCGGGGATCCTCCGCCACTTCCCCGAGCGCTACGGGATCCCGCTCGACCCGAACGGCTGGGTCCCGCTGCCCCGGCTCGTCCAGGCGATCCGCAACCAGCACCGCTCCTACGGGTGGTTGAAGCCCCACCACATGATCGCCCTCGCGGAGACCGACCCGAAGGGCCGGTACGAGATCCGTGAGGACCGGATCCGTGCGACCTACGGTCACACGGTGGACGTCGACCTCGACCTGCCGACGGACCACATCCCCGAAGCGCTGTACTACCCGGTGACCGCGGAGGAGGCCAGCGTGGTGCTGGAGATCGGACTGCGGCCCACGGACCGCAAGAAGGTCCACCTCTCCAAGACGGCCGCCGACGCCTTCAACGCCGGCCGCGTCCGGACCCCGACCCCCGTGATCCTGGAAGTGGACGCGCAGAAGGCCCAGGACGACGGCCTCGTCATCCGGAGGGCCGGCAAGACGGTCTTCCTCGTCGACCAGGTACCTTCCACCGTGCTCCACAAGTACGAGGGCGAGCTCCCCACCCCCACCGACGACGAGGAACGGGCCCCCCCGGCCCGGCCTGCCCGGCCGCCCCGTCCCCACTAGGGGCGCCGCGTGCGGTCCCGAACGGGTGGAAGCCCGGGTTTTCGAGCATCTCTTGAAGAGGGGTCGGACCGTGACCTCTGCGGGAGCGGGTGAGTTTTGTACGAAAGGTCGAAGGCCTACACGCCGGAGGACCGTGTCCTCCGTTGGATCTCGACGATGGTCCCCCGCTTCCGCATGGGGATCCCGACCAGCTTCTTCCTCCGGCACCTGAAGGGCGACCTCACCGGGTTCAACTTCGCGAACCTCGAGGCCGCGCTGAAGCGCCTGGAGAGCGAGGGGGCCATCCGACGCGACTGGGACACCCCGGGGGAGTACCGGGTCCAGCTCACGGAGCCCGGGGCCCAGAGGGCCCGGATGCTCGAGGACAGGGCGTCGCGCGCACGCGCTCCACCTCCCGCTCCTCCCCCGGCCGGGTACGCCGCCTCCACCCCCGGTGGGCCGCAGTTCGTCTCCGCTCAGGCGCCGCCCCCCGCGGCCGCTCCTCCCCCCATGGTGGCGCGCCCTGTGTCCGTCACCGTCCCGCCCGCGACGGCCCGACAGTTCACCGCGCCCGAGGCCGCGCCCCCGCCCGCCGAAGCCCCCGACGCGGAGCCCGAGACGGCCGCTCCGGTCCAGGATTCCCCCGCAGCTCAGACCCCGGAAGCCGCGACATCTCCCGCCCCCTCCTCCACCCCGGTCGTCCAGGAGGTGCGCACGGGGGGGCCCATCCCCTCGAGCGGCGCGCCCGCCGCGGCGAACCTGCCGGTCCGGATCCTCCTCTACTGCATGCTCTACTCGACCGGGAAGAACGAGGAGGAGACGACGGTCCCCAGCGAGGACCTGTCCCGGTACCTCCTCAACCAGGGCTTCCTTCTCGCCGACGACTACCTGATGCGGCTCTTCGACGGGCTCGAGAAGCGCAACCTGCTCACCTGCACTCTGCGGCCGGCGGGAGGATACGACCTCCGACTCACGGCCCGTGGACAACACCTCTCCGAGGGACTTCTCTCCGGACATGTCTCCACGCGCCAGGGCCGGGCCTCCTCCCAGCCCCCCACCCAGCCCACCCCCCAAGGGGGGTCCACCGAGGAGACCGCCGCCCCTGCTCCCGCTCCGGCCGCACCCGAGGGTGTCGCTCCGGAAGCGGGGACGGTCGCCGGGGAGGCGGAGACCTCCGCCACCCCCGCCAACGAGGACGAGCTGGAGGACCGGTGGTCCGCGGCGGAGGCCGAGAACGCGGAGCTCCGTCGCCAGGTGGAGACCCTCCGCCGATCGTTGGAAGAGGTCGAGGAGAAGCACCAGCTCGACCGGCAGACCCTGGACGAGGTCATGCACCAGATGGAGGACCAGGACGCGAAGATCGCGGAACTCGAGTCCCAGCTCGCCCGGCAGGGTGGCGCCGCCCCCACGCAGGAGCCCGAAGGGGCCCAGCAGGGCTGAGCGCGCTCTCCGCCGCCCATCGCGGGGGCGGCCGAGGCTTCATATCGGCCCGCCGCGAAGGGTGACCTCATGGTCCAGCGCACGCGCACTCCGGTCCGTCGGAAGGCCTCCGACGCGTCCCGCACGTGGGACGTGCTCGTCTTCCAGGGCGGAGGCGCGCTCGGAGCGTACGAGGCGGGGGCCTACGGGGCCCTCGCGGAGAAGGGATGGACCTTCGACGTGCTGGCGGGCGTCTCGATCGGCGCCGCCAACGCGGCCATCGTCGCGAGCCGCGGGAAGGAGGCGACGACCTATCTGGGCCGCTTCTGGGACGCGCTGTCCGACCCCATCGCGGAGAGCCCCGCCCCCTCCGAGGTGGCGCGCCGGCAGCTCGCGGCGTGGAAGTCGGTCTACCTCGGCAACCCGGCCATGTTCCAGCCGCGGTGGATGTCTGGTCCCTGGGGCCTCGGGGGTCCGATGGAATGGACCTCGCTCTACGACCCCGCCCCCTACCGGAGGCTGCTCGAGAAGATGGTGGACTTCCGCGCGCTGCACGACGGGGCGAGCCGGCTCATCGTGACCGCAGTGGACGTCCAGAGCGGAGAGCTCCGGGGCTTCGACAGCCACACCGAGCGGCTCGGGGTCGAGCACCTCCTCGCGAGCGGGGCCCTTCCTCCGGCGTTCCCGGCGGTGAAGGTCGGCGACCGCTAC
>JAKATE010000243.1 GCA_021828085.1 Thermoplasmata archaeon
CCGATCTATGCGGAGCTCCCGCGGCACGTCGTGGATCGTGGGAACGCGGTAGTCCAGGAGGCCGGCGTTCAGCAGACGGCCCTGGGGGGTCAGGAGCCCCTCCTCGGTGAGCGCCGTCCCGAGCCCCATGAGGATGGCCCCCTCCACCTGTCCGCGGTAGCCCTCCGGGTCCACCACGTGACCCGCGTCCTGGAAGGCCGCGTAGCGCACCACACGCACGGCGCCCGTCGCGCGGTCGATGGCCACCTGCGCGAGATGGACGGAGGCGATCAGGTCCGCGTAAGGATAGAGCACCCCCTCCTGGACCACGGAGGTGTCCAGCGTCTGGGAGCGCCCGTACTCCTTCCCATGGGACAGGAGGCCGCCCTCCCGCCTCTCCTTGGCGGTCAAGAGCGAGGAGAGCGAGCGGACGCGATCGCCGACCCGCACGCGGACCTCCCGCTTCTCGAAGAGGAGGACGGGAGCGCCCGTCCGCTTCCCTCCGCGAGCACCCGAGCCGCCCTTGGACCAACGTGCCGCCAGCTCGCGCAGAAGGGCGAGGCAGCCCTTCTCCACGGCGCGTCCCAGGGCGATGGTGGTGCGGCTCCCCCAGACGCCGCTATCGAACGGCGCCCGGGAAGTGTCAGCGTACTCGACCCTCACCGCTTCGCGCGGGAGCCCCGTCTGGGAGGAGGCGATGGCCCGTAGCCCCTCGACGATCGACCCCGTGCCGATCTCCCGTTCCCCTTGCAGGATCGAGAGCCCCTTCGGGCCCAACCGGAGGATCGCTTCTCCCCCAGAGGAGGTCCCGGTCGACCAGAACCCGACCGCCGCGCCGATCCCCGTGCCCTCGGCGCCCTTCAGCTCCGCGCGCCAGGCCTTCTCCAGCTCGTGCGCCCGGTCCAGGGCCTCGGCCGCCGCGAAAGGACCGACCTCCTGGCCGAAGGGGTTGATCTCCCCCGAGGTCCAGATGTGGGCCTTACGGAACTCGATGGGGTCGACCCCCATCCGCCGGGCAAGCGAGTCCAGGTGGCCCTCCGCAGCGAAGGTGCACTGGGGGGCGAGAGGAGCGCGGTGGGGGCCGAAGGGCGGCCGGTTCGTACGCAGGGCGTACCCCTCGAGCTCCCAGGCCTCGAGACGGTAGGGCCCGAGCGTGAACCCGAGGGCGAACCCCAGCGCGAAGTCGCGCCCGGGCAGGGAGGCCCCGGTGTCGAGCAAGAGCCGTGTCCGGCGGGCGACGAGCCGACCGTCCTTCACGCAGCTCGACATCCGGAAGATGGCCGGCTGGGTCGTGCGCGTGAACAGGAACTCCTCGCGGAAGGTG
The DNA here is from genome assembly GCA_021828085.1 of Thermoplasmata archaeon. GTDB lineage: Archaea > Thermoplasmatota > Thermoplasmata > Lutacidiplasmatales > UBA184 > JAKATE01. Next base: position 1,304 of record JAKATE010000243.1, read on the forward strand.
AGCGCGAGCCGGACCGGTCGGCCGGCGAGCTTGGAGAGGAGCAGCGCGTGGGCCTCCAGGAGCGCCTCGTTCTTCCCTCCGAACCCTCCTCCGACCCAGGTCCCCTCCACCCGCACCTTCTCCTGAGGAAGGCCGAGCTTGTCGGCGAGGTCCTCCCGAAGACCGAAGGGCGTCTGGGTGGTCGTGCGGACGTGCCAGTCCTCTCCCGTCACCTTCGCCAGGCAGGAGTGGGGTTCCATCGGGACCTGGGCGACCATGGGGGTGCGGTAGACCTCCTCATGGACCAGGTCGCAGCTCCGAGCGATGCGGTCGAAGTCGCCGCGGTGGGCCAGGACGTGGGCGTTGACCCGCGGATCGGCCTTCATCCGGTCCCGGTCCGGCCACTCCGGGAACTCGGACTCGACGTCGGTGAAGGCCGGTTGGACCTCCCACTCGGACTTCACCAGCCGCGCCGCGGCCCGGGCGGCGGCCAACGTCTCCGCCGCGACAAGGGCCACCGGTTCTCCCTGGAAGCGGGAGGCCTTCGCGACGAGCAGCGGACTGGCCTCGTCGATCTCGCGGTGCGGGAGCAAGGACAGGACCTCCTTCGAGGTCAGGACCGCCCGGACCAGGGGGGCCCGGCGCGCCTCCTCCGTGTCGAGGGAGACCAGTCGGGCGTGCGGATGCGGGGAGGTGACGTAGACCGCCCAGAGCATCTTCGGAGCGGAGAGGTCGAACCCGTACTCCCGGGCCCCGGCGGTCTTCGGGAGCGCGTCGGTCCGCGTCATCGGCGCCGCCCCCTTCGGGCCTGCGGGGCCTTAGTGGCCTTAGCAGCCTTAGTGGCCTTAGGGGCCTTAGGGGCCTTCCGGACCTTCTTCGGCGTCGCTTCCCAGCCCGGTCCCTTCTCGCGTGGCCGTCCCGCAACGACCTGGAACTCGGAGCGGGCGAGCGGTCGCTCGTCCTCCCCTGTCTGCTCCTTCTCCGCCACTTCTCCGTCCTTCGCAGGACCGGAGCGGGCCGCGACCTCGGACAGGGCCCGGAGGATCGAGTAGTACCCCGTGCATCGGCAGAGGTTCCCCCCGAGCTCCTTCGCCAGCGATTCCGCGCTGCGGGGACGGCCCTCCGACCTCTCACGGAGGAGCCCTTCCACCGCCACGACGAACCCGGGAGTGCAGTACCCGCATTGGACCGCTCCCGCTCGGGCGAAGGCCTCGGCCACGAGCTTCGCGCCGGGGCTCCGTAGGGAGAGCTCGTCCGCGGTCTCGACCGATCTGCCCTCAGCCTCTCGGGCCGGCGTAAGGCAGGAGAGCACGCTCTTTCCGTCGATGAGGACCGTGCAGGCCCCGCAGTCCCCCGTGCGGCACCCTTCCTTCGTCCCCTTGAGGCCGAGGCGCCACCGCAGGAGGTCGAGGAGCCGCTCGTCGTCCGGGACCTCGGGGATGGAACGGGCCTTCCCGTTCACCTTCGTCCGGAGGGGTTGGGCGGGCATCAGCGACCTCCTCCCTCTCTGAGCCTTTCCAGCGTGGATTCGATCCCGGAGC
>JAKATE010000244.1 GCA_021828085.1 Thermoplasmata archaeon
ACGAGGAGCCCGAGGCCTCCGACGAGGGATCCCCCGCGGAGAAGGACGAATAGGAATAGGGGGGCCGGAGGCCCCCCTCCCACGCGCTGGGCGGGTGACGGAAGGTTCTTCAACCAAAGCACATAGCCGCTCCAGCCGCGCCGCGCAGGGCCGGCCCCGGAGCGGTCTCTGGGGCACCCTACGGGCAAGGCAGTAGGACCTCCGATGGCAAAGCTCGTGGTGCGGAAGAACGGTCGCCCTGTCGTACCTCTCGCCCTCGGTTTCTCCATGGCCGTGCTCATCGCAATCAGCGTCATGGAGGGCTCCTCGGCCACCTCCACCGCCATCCCGGCCCCGGCGCAGTACGTCAGCCCCACCCCCCAGTCCCCCTTCGCGAGCCCCTACGTCCTGGGCGGCATCGCCCTGATCGCGGTGATTGTCGCCGCGCTGCTCATCCTGTTCTTCCTCCGCAAGCGCGGACGCCCCTCCTCGAGCTCAGCCGCCTCGGGAGAGGAAGGCGGCGAGGGGGGCTCGGGTGGGGAGGACGAGGGGGACCTCGCTGAGGCCGAGACCTCGAAGACGTCCGGATCGGCCGCGGCCGAGGGGACGGCGTCCTCCACGACGGAGTGGGGCGAGGGCTCCGAGCCCTCGGAGACGGACCTGGACTCGACCCTGGACGAGCTCGACGAGCTCGCGAAGACGTCGGACGAGGGCCTCCCTCCCATGAGCAAGTCGTAGGACCGCCGACGACCTCCCCGTTTCCTGCACGACCTACGCTCCGGGGGACCGCAACCCTTTCTACCGTGGAGGGCTGTTCCGCCGGGGGACACATGGCCGTCGCGCGAGAAGACCTCCTCTTCGAGGAGCTGCGTCGGGCGCTCAGGTCCTCCGAGCGTCCCGTTCACGAGATCGAGGTCGGGACCGAGCTCTCGATCGCGCTGGGCCGACGCCGCACCGCGGTCTCCTGCGGAGGATGCTCGACCCCCCTCACCTTCGAGGACCTACCGGTCCGGACCGTGGCCACGCTGCGGGTCCCTTTCCGTCTCGTGACGAACGACCTCCCCGTTCCGGGGAGCTGAGGGGACCCGATCCACGCATGTCGCTCGCGGGGCTCGAAACGGAGGTCTTCCTCCTCCTCGAGCACCTGGTCGAGGCGTCCGGCCCCGCGGGGCTCCTGGCCCTCTTCGCGCTCATGACGGTGGAGAGCTTCGGCATCCCTCCCCTCCCTAGCGAGGTCATCCTTCCTGTGGCCGGGATCGTCCTCGCCTCCGGGGTGGACCCCTGGTTCACCTGGCCCACGGTGATGATCGCCTCTCTAGGGGGAGGCCTTCTGGGGGCCGTCATCGCCTACGAGATCGGCCGCCGCCTCGGGCTGCCGTTCGTCCACCGCCTGGGACGTCCGTTCGGTCTGGAGGAGCGGGACCTGGTGCGTGCGCAGGTCTTCTTCGAGCGGCGCGGACCGGTGACGGTCTTCCTCTCCCGGATGCTCCCCCTGGTGAGGGCCTACATCTCCTATCCCGCCGGAGCGGCCAAGATGGACCGCCGCCTGTTCCCCATCTACACCGTACTGGGCGCGACGCCGTTCACCTTCGCGCTGGTGTACATCGGGGTGATCGTGGGCCAGCAGAGCATCCCCGAGCTCCAGAACATCTTCAACGTCCTGAACGTCGTCGTGTTCGTGGCGTTGGTCCTCTTCGCCCTCTACTACGTGAACCGCCTGCGCAAGCGCAAGGCGGCGAGGTCCGCGGCCCCGGAGCCCTCGTAGACCCGCCCCCTGGGACCCGACGGGGGCCCTTCCCTCACATCTCTCGGAGAGCTTCCACCGCTTCCAGGCGGGAGGCCTGGTAGGAGGGCAGGAGGGAGAAGACGAAGCCGACCCCCCACAGGACGAGGAGGAGCTCGACGAAGTAGAGCCCGAGGTCGACGGGGTTCGTGACCAGCGCCGCGTAGAACCCCGAACCGGTCTGCTTCAGGAAGCGGACCGCGACGGTCCCCAGCCCGACCCCGACCGCCATGCCGACGACGCTCATGATCCCGGCCTCGAGGAGGAACTGGAACATCACGTCGCTCCGCTCGGCCCCCAGGGCCCTCAGGACGCCGATCTCCCGACGGCGGTCCTTCACGGCCATGGTCATCACGACGAAGATGCTGAAGGCCGAGAGCATGAGGAGCGTCATCTCGACGAGCTGGATGATCGTCTGGAACTGGCCGATCTGCTGGAGCACGAACTGGACCTCGGACTGCTGGTTGTTCACCGAGAAGTCGAGGGTGCCGTGGTGGCGCTGGAACAGGAGGTTCTGGATGTCCTGGCTCGCCGCCTGGACGTTCGAGGAGGAGTCGGCGGACGCGAAGATGTAGGTGAGCGTCGTCTGTCCAGAGAGGTTCAACAGGCCGGAGACCGGGACGATCGCGGCCTGGTCCAGGTTGATCTGCCCGACGCTCCCCCGGGGGGCGAGCAGGCCCTCGACGACGAGGTTCACGTTCATCGGCGCGGGGTTCCCGCCGGGGACGATGTTCACGACGACGGCGGTGAGCAGCTGGCCGACGGACAGGTCGTGGCTGGTCCAGAGGTTGTACCCGACGACGAGCGGCAGGGGCGCGTTCGGGCCGGCGGGGTCGGTGAGGTTGGAGCTCCCGCGCACGACGTCGAAGTTGAAGACGGAGGTGAGCCCGCTCGTGCTCCCCGTGAGGGTGGTGTTGGAGTCCGCCCCGGTCCACCCGTTGAAATGGGCCTCCGTCCACAGGATCGGAGCGACGGCCGTGATGTGCGGCACCTGCGTGGCGATCGCGTTGGCGTCGCCCACCGTGAGCGGGTAGACCGG
>JAKATE010000043.1 GCA_021828085.1 Thermoplasmata archaeon
TCTGGCCCCGGGGGTGAAAAGGGTCACCGGGTGCCCCTCCCGGGCGAGCTCCGGGCCCATGTACGAGAGGAAGTGGGAGACCCCGTCGTGGGTGGGGAGGTAGGTGTCGGAGAAATGTGCGATCCGCAAGCCAGCCCCTGGAGACCCGGCCCGGGGACCCCCTCGGTGGTTTATGGAACCTCGGGTCGACCCGGGGTCCCCTCCGGAGAGGCCTTTTCGTGCCGTCGGGTGCCCGAAGTGCAGCAGAACGGTGCGGGAGGGGCCCTTCTGGCCGCGTTCCGGTCCTTCGGGAGTAGTCCTTAAAGGGGGGAACCTTCGCTTCTCCCTCCCGTATGGACGGCCCGACGCGCCCCGGGGGCCCCGCCCGCCCCGCCAACCCCTGGGAGGACTTCGAGGCCCTCGCCCATCTCGCCCCAGGATCGACGCATGACGCGTACTCGCAGAAGCGCCTGCGCAAGGGCCTCTGGGACCTGGGACACCGCGCCCCCCGCACCCTGGCACGTCTGCGCTGGGTGAGCGGAGGGGTCCGCCACCCCAACCTGGCCCATCTGCTCCTCCTCCGCCCAACCCCTCCGGAGGTCACCGTGGAGTTCGTGGAGGGCTCGAAGGATCTCTCGGACTACGAGTTCGCCTGCCCGGCGCGTTCGATCACCTTCCGTGAGGACGGCCCCGGGACCCTCCGTCGGCTGGAGGTCGACGACCCGGCGGCCCAGACCCTGGACGAGAGGGCCCGCGAGGTGGCCGAGGAGGTGCTCGTCCGCTTCGCCTTCCGGGAGGTCTTCGTCCCCCGCTCCCTGGCCGAGGAGCAGCGCGCGCAGGACGGCCTCGCGGTCCCGAGCCCCCCCTTCGGTCTCTGCTCCTGGAAGAACCTCCACCGGTTCGTGCACCGCTACGGGGTGGTCCCCTACCGGCTCGAGCTGCTCGCCTACACCCACGAGAAGCGCGACCGCTTCGAACTCGACCTGCTGCTCAACCGGTGGCTCGAGGACCCCCGGGCGGGAAGGCTGCCGCTCGGACAGCGCACCCCGCGCTCCGCCCGGTTGGCGGCCGGGCTCGACCGCTACGTGGCCAAGCTCGAGCTCCCGGTCATCCCTCGCCGGGCGCTCGAGATCCTCTTCGAGACCGAGCGTGCCACCCCCGCCGAGCTCTCGCAGTGCCTGGAGGTCTCCCACGAGCTGGCCCGCTCCGCCCTGGAGACGCTCCGGGCGCACGGCCTCGCGGAGATCGAAGGGACCCCGCCGGCCTACCGGGTGCTCGAGGAGCCCTTCCTGACCCCCGAGGAATGGGCCAAGGAACACCCCTCCTCGTGATCCCCCGGGCCGTCACCGGGACGTGAGGAGGCGGGCCTGTGGGGAGTTTCCGCCCGGGGGTGACCCCCCGGGGCCTTTGAACCCCAGTTCCCTGGCTTAGAAGGCCAGTGCATCGGTCCAGACTATGCTACAGGCCCGGCCCGGTCGGTGAGGGGTCCTCAGGTTAAAGCTCGCTCTCCCGCACTCGCGGACCGGAGGAGCACCGGCTCGGGGAGCTCAGGCCCGGCTCCTCGGCACCTCTCGGCCCCCGGCGAGGAGCGCGGCGATGCGGTGGGCGAGCCGGAGAGGTTCTGGGTAGGAGCCGCGCACCAGGCTCTTGGCGAGGAGGGAGCGGGTCCCCTCACGGTCGAGGCCCACCCCGGCGACCCAGAGGGGCCGGGGTCCGTTCCCGAAAGGGAAGAGGGGGAAGGAGCGGATCCGCCGCTCCCTTTCCGCCGCGCCGGCCCCGAAGCGGCGCTCGAGCGCCCCGCTCATAGCCTCGAGGTCCGGCGGCTCGCGCGTCACCGTCACGACGGGAAGACCGGTCCCCTGGTGGAGACGGTCGAGGTCCACCACGTTGAACCCGGCGAGGCTGATCCCCCCGAGGAGGATCGCCTGGCTCGCGGGGCGGAAGCGCGAGGGGTTCACCGAGGAGAGGAGCGCCTCCGTGGCGTCGTCGCCGTCGACCTCGACCTCCGTGCGGAGCAGGCCCTCGAGATAGCCGGGGAGCGAGACCACGACGCCCACGACCGGGGTCGTGGCCTGCGAGAAGCGGAAGGGGGCGTCGTCGAAGGCGAAGACCCGCGGATGCGGCTTGCCAGGGGAGCCCCGCAGGGAGTGCGGGGGCGCGGGGGGGAGGAGAGAAGTTCCGGGGGGCATCGCTCGCGGTGAAGGATTAACCGCTCCGAGCCCTGTAAGCCTCCCGTGTCCGCCCCAGGGCTCGCCCTCGCCCGCTGCCCGAGGTGCGGGACCGAGTTCCACGCTTACCATCCCCCCCAGAGCCGTGGCGTCGGCTGGTCGTACTGTCCGTCCTGCGGCCAGCCGACCCCGATCCTTCCGCTGCGCGACCCGCCGCCGCTCTTCTCCTGGGAGGTCTACCCCGAACTGTACCCGGCCCCCCGCGGGCCGAGGCAGCCCGACCCCCGCACCCGCCGACTCCTCGCCGGCAGCGTGCTCGTGGCCGCGCTGCTCCTCCTGGGCCTCGCCGCGGCCACCTCCACCCTGGGGGCGCTCTCCTACGGCCCGTACCACCACGAGGTCGGCGGGAACGTCGTCGCCCTCGACCCTGTCACGGGCGCGCTCGTTCCCCTCCCAGGGGCGCAGGTCAACCTCACGGGCCTCAGCGGCCCCAACTCCACCACCTCGGCCGCGGGGGGCGGGTTCTCCTTCTCCCAGGTGCCCACCGGGGAGCACACCCTCGGGGTCGCCGCCCCCGGCTACGGGCCGGTGAGCCTGGAGCTCTTCCTCTCCCCGTTCTTCGTGAGCCCGCAGGGGAACCTGACCGACCTTGAGGTGGTCCTGATCCCCTCGACCGGGGGGGCCGTGCGCGCGCTCGTCTCCTCCCCCTTCCCCGACCTCGAGAACTACCTGGCCACGCTCTTCTCCGTCTCGGTCCTCCAGGCGCTCGCCGGGGCCGTCGGGGTCTGGGGAGCCTATTCCATCGCCCGGGGTCGGCCCCCCAGCCGCGGCGTGGTGGGGAGCGTCTTCACCGTAGCCGGTCCGACCCTCACGGTCGTGGGGGGACTGACCCTGGTCCTCTTCCAGCCGACCGCGCTCCTGCTCGTCCCGCTCGTCCTCGCCGGCCTCCTCGGAGGGGTGACGACGGCCCTCCTGGTCCTGCTCCAGCGCCCGCTGTACCTCTCCCCTTCCCCGGGAGGAAGGCCGCCGAGCCCGTGACCGGTCGGACCGCGGACCCGCCCCCCTCACCGGTATAACCCGGGGCGCCTTCCGGTGGGCATGGGGCTGGACGGGAGCCTCGCCCACCGCATGCGCGAGCGCATCGTCGAGCGCTTCTACGGGACCGACCCTCCCGAAGGGATCCGACGCCTCTTCCACCCGGACCGCGCCTTCCAGGCCGCGCTCATCTTCGAGCACTGGCAGTTCCTCCAGGGTTTCCCCCGCTGGGTCGGCTCGATCATCGCCGGCACCCCTCACCTCGACGTCATCGAGTACGAGGTGGACAACCTCTACGGGGAGCTCATCCACGATCCGGGGGTGAAGAGCGGGCACTACGCGCTGGTCCTCGAGGCCGGGGTCGAGTGCGGCCTCTCCCGCGAGGAGATCCAGCGGGGTCCCCCGGGGCCAAAGATGGCCCGCGCCATCGCGGACTGGTACGCCATCGCGCGCGAGCGACCTTGGGTGGAAACGCTCGCGGCGGTGCACGGGACCGAGATGCTCGCCGATCAGCGCCTGCGCGAGCTCCCCGGCTATCGCCTCCCGAACCTCATGGGGGACGAGGAGTTCCTCGCGAAGGCGGAGTACACGCCCGCGGGCCGGCGTTTCCTGGCCACCACCCGGGCCGACACCGCCCACGCCGGCCGGGCCATGGCGCTCGTCGAGAAGTACGCCCCTGACGGCCCGACGCGGGAGGCGGTCCTGCGCACCTTCGAGCGCTCGCTGGACGACATGGCCCTGTACTTCGAGGCGCTGGTGGAGCGCGCCCGCGCGTTCGAGGAGAGGTTCGGGAGATGACCGCGGACCCGGACCGGGGCTGCAGGCTCTGCGGCGCGGAGTGGGGGGATTACCGCGCGAACGTGCAGGGGGAGGAGCTCCGCTTCTGCTGCGACGCCTGCGCGAGCTTCTACCGGCTCGCCGTGGAGGAGCTCTGCCGGCGGACCGGCTGGCCTCGCGTGGACCGGCTCTTCCTCGAGTCGGTCCGCGGGACCGAGGGCGACGGCTGGGCCCGCCACGGGGAGGAGCTCCGGGAGCTCCATGTGCGGGGGACGCCCGATGGCGAGGTGCTCGAGGAGCTCACGATCCGCCCCCGAACGAGGGGGGGAGCCCCATGAGCCCTCGGGAGCTCACCGGTCCGCGGCGGATCGGCGGGGATCCGGGTCGAGGCCTCCGTGCCGCTCGGCGGAACTGAGCCGCCGCCGACCGCGGTAGCCGCCGTTGAGCGGGTGCCAGAAGCCGATCCCCTCCTCCCCGTCGCGCCAGCAGAGGTAGATGACCTCCCCCTGGCGCAGGGCGTAGAAGTCGACGAGCCCGCTCTCGATGTCCTTCACCTCGATGCCCTGGTCCCTCCAGCGCTCGAGCTCGGACTCCACCGAGCGGTAGAGCGTGGACCACTCGCGCTCCAGGCGGCGACGCCGGGGAGCGTCGGGCTGGTCGTTCGCGTCCGCCTCCTCCCCCCAGAGCTTCTCCATCCGCTCCTGCTCCTCCTTGATCTGGGCGAGGCGGGCGACCTCCTCCTTGAGCTCGCGGAGCCGGGGGGTGATCCGGGGGAGCTCCGCCTCGGCCTCGGGGACCTGCCAGAAGCGCGGGGCCACGACGGGGACCCTCGGATCGGGGGTGCCCTCTTCCGCGGGATCGGTGGTCATGGGGGGAAGGAGGCGCCGACCCCGTATGGCCTTTTGCGGCGGAGTCGAAGGGGGAGCCGGCGCTCAAGGATATCCAGCCCGGGGGGGCGCTCCTTGAGCGATCCCTCGCGATCCGACGGCGGGGCCGAAGGGCCCTTCCTCGAGGGGGAGGAGCCGCCGGGCCGCGAGGCCCTCCCCGCCGCGCGGGGAGCGGGGAACCGGGGGACCCGGAGGCCCGGGAGCCGCCGCCGGAGCGCCGAGAGGGCCGGTAAGCCCCAGGCTTAAATAGCTGGTCTCTTTCGAGCCGCCTCACCCAGCAAAGAGGATGCTCAATCCACATGGCCCGGCGTCACAAACCCCGACGAGGCTCTCTGGGCTTCTGGCCCCGCAAGCGGGCCATCCGGCCCGTCGCCCGGCTCCGTAGCTGGCCCGCGGGTGCGGCCAAGCCGCATGTCCAGGGCTTCGCCGGGTACAAGGTCGGGATGACCCACGCCTTCCTGGTGGACTACCGCAAGCGCTCCACGACCGCCGGCCAGGAGGTCTCGGTGCCGGTGACGGTGGTGGAGACGCCCCCCCTCAAGGTCGCCGGCGTACGGCTGTACGCCCGTGGTAGCAATGGCAGGTTCGTCGCTGCGGAGGCCTGGGCGGAGGAACCCGACGCGCACCTCTCCCGGCGGCTCCCCGTTCCCGAGAAGTTCGATCACGCGGAGAATCGAAAGAAGCTCTCGTCGACGGACGGGGAGGATGTCCATCTCCTCGTCATGACCCAGCCGCACCTCTTGACGGGAACCCCTTCCAAGACCCCCGAGATCTTCGAGGTCCGCGTATCGGGGGAGGACCTCACCGAGCGCAAGGACTTCGCCCTCGGTCTCCTCGGGAAGGAGGTCGCGCTCACGGACTTCGCCAAGGAGGGCGACATGGTCGACATCATCGCCGTGACCAAGGGCAAGGGCTTCCAGGGGCACACCAAGCGCTTCGGGGTGAAGCTCCAGCCGCGGAAGAACTCCAAGCACCGGCGGATGATTGGGACGCTCGGCCCGCACAACCCGAGCTACGTCACCTACCGGATCCCCCAGGCCGGCCAGATGGGCTACCACCGCCGGACCGAGTACAACAAGCGGATCCTCAAGATCGTCAAGGACCCCCGCGCCGAGCCGCTGCGCGTGGCCGGAGGCTTCCCGCACTACGGGGAGATCCGGGCGTCCTATCTGCTCCTCCACGGTTCCATCCCGGGCCCGGCCAAGCGGATCATCCGGCTCCGCGTGCCCATGCGCTTTACCGGAAGCCTGCCGGAGAAGGTGGACGTGCGTTACCTGTCCACCGCGAGCAAGCAGGGGAGCTAGATCGCACATGCCCGAGTCCTCCTCCGCCTCTAGCGCACGTCGTGCCGGGCTCAAGGGCCTGCCGCACGCGCACCGGGTCCACGTCCTCTCGCTCGAGGGAAAGCCCGGAGCGACGATCACGCTCCCGGCGCTGTTCTCCCGGCCCATCCGCCCAGACCTCATCGCCCGGGCGGTCCGGGTCGCCCAGGCGAACCGGCGCCAGCCCTACGGACCGAGCCGCAAGGCCGGGATGCGCCACTCGGTCATGTGGTCGGGGAAGGGGCACGGGGTCGCCCGCACTCCCCGGCTGATGGAGTCGAACCGGGGGGCCCAGGCCCCCAACACGGTCGGCGGGAGGGGAGCGCATCCCCCCAAGCCGGGACGGATCCTCACGCGCAAGATCAACGACAAGGAGCGACGCCGCGCGCTCGAGAGCGCGCTCGCCGCCACCCGCGACGCCCGCTGGGCGCTCGAGCGCGGCCACGAGGTCCCGGACCACCTGCACTTCCCCGTCATCTTCGAGGACGCCCTGGAGGAGGTCGATTCCACCGCCCGGGCCCGCGAGGTCCTCTCCGTGACCGGTCTCTGGAGCGACGTGGAGCGCGCCACCGACGGCATCCATGTGCGGGCCGGCCGCGGGAAGTTGCGCGGGCGGGTCCGCCGGCACCCCCGGAGCCTCCTCTTGGTGGTGAGCGCCCCGGACCGTGCGCGGGGCTTCCGCAACCTTCCCGGCGTCGAGGTCGTCCCGATCCACTCGCTGGGTACCGAGCACCTCGCCCCCGGGGGGATCCCTGGGCGGCTCACGCTCTTCACACCCACCACCCTCAAGCTCATCTCCGAGCGCTGGGGCGGGACCGCCGGCGTCCCGGCTCCGCCGGCCCCGGGAGGCTCCCGATGAGCCGGGGCGGGCCCGAGCGCGTGCTCCTCCACGCCTACATCACGGAGAAGGCCATGGGCGAGATGGAGAAGCAGAACAAGCTCGAGTTCATGGTGGCCCGCCACGCCACCCGACCGATGGTGAAGAAGGCCGTGGAAGAGCTCTACAAGGCCAAGGTCGTCAAGGTCAACATCAAGATCGGCATCGCCGGGAAGATCGCCACGGTCCGCTTCCGCAAGGACTTCTCGGCAGAGGACATCGGCTCGCGGGCCGGGGTGTTCTGATGGGAAAGCGCATCATCCCGCGGCGCCGCGGTGCCGGCTCCTTCGCGTACCGTTCCCCCAGCCACCGGCATCACGGGGCGGTCAAGCTCCCCGACGCCCGGGAACCCGGGGAGGCGACCATCCAGGGGATCCTCCAGGCCCCGGGCCGGACCTCCCCCGTGGCGGAGGCCATCACGCCGGAGGGGAAGATCTTCCGCCTTCTGGCCACGGCGGGCTCCGCCACCGGCGACGCCATCACGCTCGGCGTGGGGCCGGTCGCCCGGGGCTCGGTGTTGACCCTCGCCGACATCCCCGACGGCACCCTGGTCTCGAACATCGAGGTCCAACCCAACGACGGAGGAAAGCTCGTCCGGGCCGCCGGTACGAGCGCGCTCGTGGTGGCCCACCGGGGGGAGGAGGTCACCCTCCAGCTCCCCAGCGGCCGGTTCAAAGGCTTCCTGCCCCGGTGCCGGGCGCAGGTCGGTCCCGTGGCCGGTGCGGGCCGCGGCGAGCGCCCCTTCGTCAAGGCCGGAAAGAAGGTCCTGGCCTACCGCTCCCTGGCCAAGGCCCCCTTCAAGGTGCGCGGCGTGGCGATGAACCCCGTGAACCATCCCTTCGGGGGAGGCGCCCACCAGCACGTGGGCCGTCCGAGCAGCGTCTCCTATGGGACCTGGCCGGGCGCCAAGGTGGGACGCTACGGCTCCCGTCCCCTGCGCCGGCGCCGGAAGGGTTCCGGGGGGAAGTAAGGAGGGCCCATGGCGAAACGTACGCGCAAGAAGGGCATCGAGCTCCGGAAGAAGAAGGAGTACTCGCTCCGGGGCAAGACCTTGCCCGAGCTCAAGGCGCTCCCCCTGAGCGAGCTCGCCGCTCTCCTCCCGTCCCGGGCCCGGCGCACGCTGCGCCGGGGGTTCAACGCCGAGCAGCAGGTCCTGGTCGAGAAGCTCTCCGCCCCCAACGGGGGACCCAAGCCGGTCCGCACGCATTGCCGGGACGTGATCGTCCTCCCCTCCTTCGTCGGACGCCACGTGGCGATCTTCACCGGGAAGGAGTTCCGCGACGTGGAGCTGCGTCCGGAGATGATCGGGCACTATCTCGGCGAGTTCTGCCTCACGCGCAACTTCTCCAAGCACTCCGGGCCCGGGGTCGGCGCGACCCGGAGCTCGAAGTTCATGCCGCTGAAGTGAGGGTACCATGCGGGGCTACACGTTCAGGGAATCGAAGGGAAAGGCGGTGGCCCGGGCGAGGGGGGTCGAGATGAGGATCTCCCCGAAGAAGACCTACGAGGTCCTCAACGCCATCCGGGGACGGTCGCTCGGGCAGGCCCGCGACTTCCTCGAGGGGGTCGTGAAGCTCGAGCGCCCCGTCCCCTTCCGGCGCTACAACCAGGAGACCGCGCACAAGCCCGGCGCCGGCCCGGGCCGCTTCCCTCAGAAGGTCGCCCGCCAGGTCCTCCAGGTCCTCGCCAACGCCGAGTCCAACGCGGAGTACGAGGGGATGGACACCGACCGGCTGGTCATCCAGATCGCCTCGGCCTCGCGCGGGCAGATCCAGAAGGCCAGCATGCCGCGCGCCCACGGTCGGGCCACGGCCTGGAACGAGCAGACGACGAACGTCGAGATCGTGCTGGCGGAGCGCGAGTAGACCGATGTCCGGGGAGAAGAAGTTCATCCAGGAGGGGTCGCGGCGCGTGCTCCTGCGCGACTTCCTCATCGCCCAGGCACAGCGCGCGGGCTACGGCGGGCTCGACATCCAGCGGACCCCCATGGGGACGCGCATCACGCTCATCTGCGAGCGCCCCGGGATCATCATCGGCCGACGCGGCGAGTTCATCAAGCAGCTGACCACCACCCTCGCCGCCGACTTCGGCGTCGACAACCCCCAGATCGAGGTGCTCGAGGAGAAGAAGCCCAACCTGAACGCCCAGCTCATGAGCGAGAAGCTCGCGAGCACGCTCGAGCGGGGCTGGCACTTCCGGCGGGCGGGCCACTCCACGGTCCGGCGGATCATGGAGAGCGGGGCGCGGGGCTGCCAGGTGGTGCTCTCCGGGAAGCTCACCGGCGAGCGTCACCGGACCGAGCGCTTCAAGTCCGGGATGATCAAGTACTGCGGACAGGCGTCGCTCTACGACATGGACCGCGGGTTCACCCAGGCGAAGCTCAAGCCGGGCGTCATCGGCGTCACGGTCTGGATCATGCACCCCGACGCGCGGATGCCCGACGAGATCCGGGTCCATCCGGCGACGGGGGCGATCGCGCCCGCGGTGCCGCCGCCCGCGCCCGCCCTGCCCCCGGTGGAGGCGGACGAGGAGGCCCCGGAGAACGCCGCATGACGCTCCTGAGGACCCGGGAGATCCGGGAGATGACCGACGAGGCCCTCGCGCGCAAGATCGTCGAACTCGAGAACGACCTCCTGCGCGAGCGGGGGGTCGCCGCCATGGGCGGTGCGCCCCCTTCCCCCGGGCGGATGCGCGCCCTGCGCACCAACCTCGCCCGTGCCCTCACCATCCAGCAGGAGCGGCGGCTCGGCCTCAAGGTGGTCGTGAAGCCGTTCTCCCTCAGCGCGTCCGGGGCGGAGGAGACGTGACGAGGCGAGAGGCCCGGCCCTCCGAGCTCATGGGGGAGTTCATCGGTGAGCCCATGACCGTCCTCTCCGCCCCCGGGGTCCAGCCGCTCCCCTTCCGGGGACGCGTCGTCGATGAGAGCAAGGAGATGTTCTACCTGCTTCCCGAGCGCGCGAGCCGCGCCCGGGCGGTCCCGAAGCGCGGGCTCCGGGCCGAGGTCATGCTCGGCACCGACGAGATACCCTTAAGCGGAGAGGCGCTACGCGTTCGCCCCGAGGACCGGGTGAAACGCCTGGCTCCCCGCGGACGAGGACGTCGACCATGAGCAGCCCCCCCACCTCCCGGGCGAAGCCGCGCGCCCCGCGGGCCCGCTCGACTCCGGCGGCGCCGGGGCCGGTCTCCCCCCCCTCCCCTGCCCTCCCCGCCAAGGGCTCCCCCCGGGCGCGCGACATCGGCCTCGACGTGCGCCTTCCGAAGACGTCCTGCAGTGATGCCAAGTGTCCCTTCCACGGCCACGTCAAGGTCCGGGGCCAGGAGCTCGAGGGGGTCGTCGTCTCCACGCAGATGCAGGGGACCGTCGTCGTGAGCCGGACGCTCCTTCACTATCTCAGCAAGTACGAGCGCTACGCCAAGCGCCGTCACCGCATCCTCGCCCACGCACCGGCCTGCCTCAAGATCACGGAGGGTCGGCGCGTGCGCATCGCGGAGACGCGCCCGCTCGCCAAGAACGTCAGCTTCGTCGTCGTCGCGGACCTGGGCCGGGGAGAGCTGGAGGTCCACGGGGAGGAGGAGCGTCCCCTGCCTCGCGCCGAGGAGGCGCCCGCCTCCGCGTCCCCCGCCGGAGGGGCCCCATGAAGGGACTGGCCGGCCGCCGCGGCCGGGGGCTCCCCAAGGGGGCGCGGCTCGAGTGCGCGGACAACACCGGGGCGAAGGTGGTGGAGATCATCGCCGTCCGCAACTGGCACGGGCACCACCGGCGCTACCCGCGCGCCGGGATCGGTGACCTGGTCATCGTCTCGGTGAAGAAGGGCACCCCCGAGATGCGCCGGCAGGTGCTCCACGCCGTCATCGTCCGGAGCCGTTCGCCGGTCCACCGCTCCGACGGGCTCCGTCTCATCTTCGAGGACAACGCCGCGGTGATCACCACCGAGACGGGGGAGACCAAGGGCTCCCAGATCAAGGGCCCGGTGGCCAAGGAGGCCGCCGAGCGCTGGCCGCGGATCGCCGCCGCCGCCAGCATGATCGTTTGAGGTTCCATGAGCGATTCGAGCTCCCGGCAACCGCGCCGCCAGAGGAAGGCGCACTTCAACCTCGCGCCGCACCAGCGGCATGAGCTGTTCACCATCCCCCTCTCGCGCGAGTTGCGCAACCGCTACCATCGTCGCCGCCTGACCGTCCGCAAGGGCGACACCGTCCGCGTGCTCGCCGGCTCCTTCGTGGGCCGGGAGGAGCGCGTGGCCAAGGTGGACCGGCGCCGGATGCGCATCATCCTCGACAACGTGACGCTCCGCAAGGCGGACAAGAAGCTCCAGCAGCTTCCGCTGAACACCGGCCATCTGCTCCTCACCCGGCTCAACCTCACCGACGCCTGGCGCCGGAGGATCCTCCGCGAGCCGGAGCCGGTCGAGGAGGAGCCCGGGACCGTGGGGGCCCCCGTCCCCGAGGCGAGCGCTCCGGCCGAGCCCCCGAAAGGGGCCGCGACGCCGGACGACGAGGAGGAACCGGCCGGACCCGGGGAGGAGTAGGAGATGCCGTTACGTTTGAAGCGGGGCGCCAGCCCCCGGACCTGGCCGGTGGCGCGCAAGGGGACCAAGTGGATCCAACGCCCCCGCCCCGGGCCTCACCCCCAGACGGAGAGCCTTCCGCTCGTCCTCGTGCTCCGCGAGGGGCTCAAGATCGTCCAGTCCGCCCGGGAGGCCCGGCTGCTGCTCCGGGAGGGATCCATCCGGGTCGACGGCAAGGTCGTCAAGGACCCGGCCCGCGGCGTGGGGCTGATGGACGTCCTCACCCTGGCGACGGATCCGCCGCGGGACTACCGCGTGCTCAAGGACCGCCACGGGCGTCTCACGCTGCTCTCCATCCCCCGCTCGGAGGCCTCCTTCAAGCTGGGGAGGGTCCGGGGGAAGCATTCGCTCCCGGGAGGGAAGCTCGCGCTGAACCTGCACGACGGCCGCAACCTGGTGGTGGAACCGGGGAGCGACATCCGCGTGGGGGACTCGGTGCGCGTGGAGCTCCCCGGCCAGAAGATCCTCCAGCGGCTTCCGCTCGCCCCCAGCGCCCTCGCCTTCATCTCCGGGGGGAGCCACGTGGGGGAGCTCGCCCGCGTCGATCGGGTCGAGGTGCTGACCTCCTCGCAGCCGAACCGGATCCACTTCAAGGAGGGTTTCTTCACCATCAAGGACTACGTCTTCGTCGTCGGGCAGGACCAGGCGCTGGTCACCCTGCCGGAGGGCCTCGGCCCGTGAGCGCCCCCGCCCTGGCGCCGAGCGCCCCCGACAACCCCCTCCGGGCCCTTCGGCTCGCCAAGATCGTCATCAACATCGGCGTCGGGGAGGCCGGGGACCGGCGGACGCGCGCCGAGCGGGTCATCCAGATGCTCACCTCGCACAAGCCCGTCGCCACCCGGGCGCGCGGCTCGAACCGCGACCTGGGAGTGCGCGTGGGGATGGAGATTGGAGCGAAGGTGACCCTGCGGGGCGCCGACGCCACGCGCTTCCTCGAACGGGCCCTGGCGACCCGGGAGAACCAGCTCGACCCGGCGAGCATCGACCGGAACGGCCACCTCTCCTTCGGCGTGCCGGACTACACCGACTTCGACGGGATGAAGTACGACCCGAAGATCGGCATCTACGGTCTCGACGTCTCGGTGGAGATCACCCGGTCCGGCGCCCGGGTGCGCTCCCGGGCCCGCTCCCCTCGCCCCCTCCCCCACCAGCAGCGCGTGGCCCCCGAGGAGACCCGCCGGTTCCTCGCGGAGAAGTTCGCCGTGAAGTTCCTGGAGTGAGGCGGTGAAGCCCAAGAAGCAGTTCGGGAGGAAGCTCGGGTGCGAGCGCTGCGGTCGCAAGCGCGGGATCGTCCGGCGCTACGGGCTGCACTTCTGCCGCCAATGTTTTAGGGAAGTGGCCATGGACCTCGGCTTCCGGAAGTACCAGTAGGAGGGAGGAGGATGCGTCAGGACCTGTTGAACGACGCCTTGGTCGCGCTGCGCAACGCGGACGACCGGGGGAAGGAGACGGTGACCCTCTCCCCCGTCTCCCGCCTCGTGGGCAACGTGCTCTCCATCCTTCGGGAGAACGGCTTCATCCTCGACTTCACCTACGCGGGGAACGGGCGGGGGGGCTCGTACACCGTCAAGCTCAACCGTCGGATCAACCGGTGCGGGGTCATCCGCCCGCGCTCGGCGATCTCCGCCCACGGGCTCGAGCGCTACGAGAGCCGGTTCCTTCCCGCGCAGGACCTGGGGCTGTTGATCGTGACCACGAGCCAGGGCGTGATGAGCCAGAACCGGGCCCGGGAGCTGGGGATCGGGGGGAAGGTGCTCGCGTATGTCTACTGAGGCTCCCACCACCGTCGCGGTGAAGCTCCCGCCGAAGGTGAGCGTGAAGCTGGAGAAGGGCCGGATCCTCGCCGAGGGTCCTGGGGGCAAGGTCTCCCGACCCTTCCCGACGCAGGCCCTGGCGTTCTC
>JAKATE010000245.1 GCA_021828085.1 Thermoplasmata archaeon
GCTCGGAGGCGGGACGCAGCTCCGGACGCGGGAACAGGAAGGAGCCGGGCAGCGGCGGGGAGAGGGACCCTGCCGCGGCCCCGAGGAGGGCGGGTGGAACAATTCCTTCGGAAGGGTCGGAGGTCGCGCCCATGTTCGGTATACCTCGAGGTTCCTCGCCTGCGGCGAGCACCCGTACGAGGCGGAAGGGCCATCATGAACCCCCGGGAGGAGGTCGTGAAACCGGCCTCTCGAGAGGAGCGCCGGTGTGCCGGTCGAGGGGCGCGAGCATGATATACGCGGGGCCCCGGTCACGATGGTCGCCCGATGCCGAGGAGGAGCGGGGTCGTGGGCCGGGGTGGACCCGGCACGCTCCCCATCGCACCGCAGGTCCTGCGGGGACCGACGGGCCCGGCGCTCGCGAGAGGGAGCGCGGAACCTCCCTTCCCCGGAGGGGGCGAAGGGCGGACCGTCGACGAGCGGTACGACTTCCACTCGCACACGTTCCTGACCGACGGGGAGACCGCCGCCACGGACATGTGGCACCAGGCGGTCCGCCTCGGCCACCGGGCGCTCGCCATCACGGACCACCTCTACACCGAGGACCCGCGCCCGATGATGGAGCGGCTCCTCCAGGAGCAGAAGGCCTTCGAGGTGGAGGGGTTCCACACGCTCGTGGGCGTCGAGGTCTCCATGGCCCCTCCCGCGCGGATCGCGGAGATCGCCCGCGCCGCGAGGAGGGCCGGGGCCCAGATCGTCATCGTCCACGGAGAGACCCCGGTCGAGCCGGTCCCCCCGGGAACGAACCGGGCCGCGATCGCCTCCAACGAGGTCGACCTCCTCGCGCACCCGGGGCTCCTTACGGAGGAGGAGGCGAGGCTGGCGAAGGCCCACGACGTGGTCCTGGAGCTCTCCTCACGACGCGGCCACAGCCTGGGGAACGGGGGCGTGGCGAAGCTCGCGCTCCAGATCGGGGCGGAGCTCGTCGTGGACTCGGACGCGCACTCGCCGGACCATCTCCTCCGGCAGGAGTTCGCCCGCAAGGTGGCCCTCGGAGCGGGCGTTCCGCTCGCCCACGTCCAGCGGGTGCTCACCGAGACGCCCCAAAGGTTGCTCCAGCGCTGCGCGCGGGGACGGTAGGGCGGGCCGCCCGCCGCGAGGCCACCTCACACCGCTCCGCTCCACTCCGCTCCACTCCATTCCCCTCCACACGCCTCCACGCTCTGGGCCCATCGTGGCCCACCCGACCACCTCTACCGTATCCTTCGGTGAAGCACCGGCGCACGTGCGCCCTGGGGGCGCGAAGCTCTCGAGGAGCGCTACGCGGGGTGGAAGAAGCTGGCCACGCTGACCGCGCGGCCGGTCAGCCGCTCCACGAAGTCGGCGGCCTCCTCGAGCACGGTGGAGACCTCTTCGCCCCCGTCCTCCGCGACGCGGCTCCCCCGCAGGGCGATGCGAAGCTCTCCGAACTCGGCCGCCAGGTCCTGTCGCCCGAGGACCCGCAGGACATGGATCCGGTCGGTCACGCCGTCGTCGGGATCCGGCGGGGAGGCCCGGCCGTTACGCGCGAGGAACTCGTCCACGGCCTCGCAGACCGCGACCCACGCCTGGTCGTTCACGTGGCCCGCGGGGCCTGAGCCTCGAGCCTCCCCCACGCGTCCCCCCGTTGGAAAATAGGGCCTACCGACCAGATAATACGTAGGGATGGCACGACGGGGAGGCGCGAGCGTGTCGCGACCTTCGAGGAACAGGCCCGGGGCCATTACCGGTACGGGGGGACCGGAGGCGCGAGAGAACCGCGCAGTTCCGGAGGCGCTCCGGCCCGGGTCCGTGCGCGGACCGATGCGGACCCGTCCGCATCGCGGTCCGGGCGGTCCCTCCGGAGTCGGGGCGCGGTGTCGGTCGCCCCGGGGGCATGCCCGTTCGCGACGGGCCGTCAGGTCGAGAGGCCACGACGTGCGCATCTCCGCTCAAACGTGCCCCACCGCAGGGACTTGAGGGGATGGGGACCATGGAGGGGAGCGATCCGGTCCTCGGGCGTTCACGCGTCGAGCGATCCGGACCCTGGCGGGAGAGGGGGGCCTGAGCGCACGGAGCCTCGAGTCCGTGCGTCCGATCGAGCGCGAAGGTCCCCTCCCGTTGGGGCGACCGAGCTTCCTCGGGCAGCAAATCCAGAGGGCCACCGCACCGCCCGCGACCCCCGGTCCTCGCGAGGGCGTATTCCCAGCGCGGGCGCCGCGCGGGCTCCCCGGGGGTGGCGGGGGGGGCGGAAGGGGCCCCCCCAGACCCTCGTGATCTCCTGAGGTCCGGGGGGTCATGGGGGGTCATGGGGGGTCATCGGCAAGCTCGACCGGTTCTTCGCTCTTCGGCGGTGAGACGGCGTCGCACCCGCATTGGTGAGGTGAAACACGGTTCACTCCCGCCTCATGTCCCCAGCGCGGAGAGGGACGTTGTTCCGATGATCGAGATCCGCTTCCACGGCCGGGGAGGGCAGGGGGCCGTCATCGCGGCGGAGCTCCTGGCCCAGGCCGCGAACCTGGACGGGAAGACCCCCCAGAGCTTCGCCTTCTACGGGGCGGAGCGACGCGGGGCCCCCGTGGTCTCCTACGCGCGGATCGACGACCGACCCATCCTCCTTCGCACGGCCATCACCGCCCCGGACATCGTCGTGGTCTTGGACCCGGGGCTCGTCGAGGTCGCCCCGGTCATGGACGGGCTCAAGCCCGGAGGGACGCTGCTCGTCAACTCTCCGCTCCCCCCCGAGCGCTTCCCC
>JAKATE010000044.1 GCA_021828085.1 Thermoplasmata archaeon
GATCTCCCCCGCGTTCGAGGCTTTCTGGTACATTGTCATCGCGGTCACGGGACTCGCGGTGTTGAGCGTGGTCCTGGGCATCATCTACGGGAAGCGTGGCGCCCACCCGGACGCCCTGCCCCCGCGCGGGATCCCGATCACCAGCCGACCGGAGTACTTCAACGACTCACGGCCGGAGCCCCTGGACTCGGCCGACCCTAGGCTCACGAACGAGCCCGAGCACTGAGCCGCTCCCCCTGGGCAGGGAGGGCGGCCGCCCGTTGACCCCCCTCCTCGGCGTGGCGAGCGGGTCGCGGAGCAGGCCGGAAGGCCCCGCAGCAGGTCCCCGCGCGGGGCGCGGGAACCCCCAGGCCAGGGGTCCTGCTTTCGAAGCCGTTATACGGGCTGGGTTCTCGAGCCCGCGGGGCACCCATGTTCGACAGTATGGACGACCTGCTCATCATCGCCGTGATCGTCGTCATCCTCTTCTGGGGATGGGCGAAGATCCCCCAGCTCGCCCACAGCCTGGGACGGGCGATGGGAGAGTTCAAGAAGGGACGGCTCGAGTCCGAGCGCGAACTTGCCGCTCAGACCGCCCAGAGCCCGCCCGCAGCCTCAGGATCGCCCCGCGTTGTGCGCGACTCCGCGTCGGGCCGCTGAACGCCCCGAGAGGTAACAGGACGTGAGCGGGTTGAGCGCCAGCCAGGACAGCGCAGAAGCGAGGAACGACGCCGCGGGCCGACGCAGGCCGATTCCCGAAGGGCCCACCCCGGGCCCGTCCGGGTCCCCCGGTGCACCTCGACCCCCTGCCGCCACGCCCGGTGGCCCGCTTCGTCCCCACGTGCCCACCGACCTCCAGGCCTCCCTTCTCGGAAGCTCGTTCTACGCCGGCTCGTTCGCCTTCCGGACCTGGATGCGGGAGTCCCCGCAGAGCCTGGTCTCCGGGCGGCGCCTCTCCGAACGCCCTGACCTGGGCCTCCGCCCGCTTCGGGAATGGAGCGCGCCGGGCGAGCTGAGGGCCAGCGCGCCCACCCCTCAGGCGGACCCGGCGGTCAAGGAGCCCGGGGTGGCCGAGGCGGCTCCCTCCGCCCTGTCCGAGCTCACCCCTTCGCGCGGTGACCTCCCCACGTTGAGGCCCGAAGAGCCGCTCCGCTCCCTGCGCTTCGCCGCTCTCGAGACCTCGCGTCGCTCTCGCCCCTCACAGACGGATCCCCCGACTTCATGAACGAGCTGCAGCGGCTCCTGTCCATCGTCGAGGAGCTGCGCCGTCGACTCATCCGCATCGCCGTGGTCATCCTCCCGCTCTTCGCCTTCTTCAACATGTTCGAGATCCGCTGGGGAAAGGTCCCTCTCCTCCCCTGGGCCATCGCGTACCCCTGGCCCAGCCCGTTCTACAACGTGACCGCCCAGGTCTTCGGCTGGATGAGGACCCAGATGCTGAGCGGGGTCCAGGGGCAGGTGACCCTGCTGAACTTGGGCGTGGGCGACTCCGTCATCGCCCAGATGGAGATCGGGTTGCTCCTATCCGTGGCGGTCGGGATGCCCTGGATCGCCCATGAGGTGGGGGCGTTCCTCATGCCCGCGCTCCGTCAGAACGAGAGGGCGCTCATCAAGTCCATCGGGATCCCGGCGACGCTCCTCTTCATCCTGGGGTTCACGATCGGTCTCCTCTGGATCACGCCCTTCACCTTCCTCCTGCTGTTCAAGTACGTCGCGGCGATGGGACTCGCCCCGGTGCTGTCGGCCGAGAGCTTCCTCGAGTTCACGCTGCTCTACACCCTCGCCTTCGGGATCGTCTTCGAACTGCCCGTGTTCGTCTACGCCCTCTCCCGGGTGGGGCTGGTCCACGCGAGCGCCTGGCGCAAGCACTGGAGGGGCGCGGTCATCGGGTGCCTCGTCTTCGGGATGATCATCACCCCGGACAACTCCGGGATCACGATGCTCCTCATCGCGATTCCGATGTTCGGCCTCTATGTCGCGGGTCTGCTGGCCGCCGAGAGGCACCAGCGCCGGGTGGACCGCACCAAGCTCCTCACTATCCCGGCGGGCGCGGCCTGAGGAGGACCCGGTCATGAGCCTGTTCTCCGACGTCGACTGGGCCATCCTCCTCCTCGCCGCGGGCCTCCTGCTCATGGGCGGGCACGGGACGGAGATCTTCCGGACCCTCGGGAGGCTCTACGGCAAGTACATGCGCATCCGGCAGGAGCTCACGCTCAATTTCCAGAGCCAGCTCATGGCGGCGGATGTCCTGGGCTCGGCGGCGGCCGGACCGCTCCCCGTGGTGAACGCCGCGGAGGCCCCCAAATCGGCCGTACCGGTAGCGCCTCTCTCGGACGCCACGGCGGCCAGCGCCCCGTCCGCGTCCCCCCCTAACGCTCCGACGGTCGCCGCGGCGGGGGGCGGAGCAATCCACCAAGTTCATAGGGGGTCCACATTCCCCCAGGATGGGGCTGAGATGTTCCGATGAGCCGGGGCGTACTGTTGCTCCTTGTTCTCCTTTTGGTCATGTCGACTGCCCTGGCCGTCCCTTCTCCTCGGGTTTCCGTCAGCGCGGGGGCCCCGGGGATCGAACCCTTCGCGCGGTCCGTCCCGACGACGACGAACCAGTCCAACCAGAGCGGTTCCTCCTCCGCCAGCTCGGCGATCCCGCCGGTCGTCTGCCCGCTGCCCCCGGTGAACACCACGCTCGGGATCTTCTCCTGCAAGCAGATGCTCGACCTGACCGAGATCTTCGTGATCCTGTTCGGGATCACGATCACCCTCTACGTCTACAAGGACGCCGACCAGGCTGAGCTTCCGGGCGAGGCCGTCGACGTGCCTATCACGGGCCACGAGGAGCTCGAGATGCGCCGCCGGAAGGACGCCGAGGAGCGCGCCCTCGCCGAGCTCGAGGAGAAGGAGGACGAATGACGGACGGCTTCGAGGGGGAGGGACCTATCGACTGGGCTTCGCGGCTGGGGTTCGACCGGCCGGACTTCGACCTTCGCCTCGCCTCCTACCTTGAGCTCAGCCGCCCGATGCCTCCCGGGATCGTCCGACGCATCGACGCCCCGGACATGAACGACCCGAAGGTCCAGGCCGAGGTCGACGAGGCGAAGCGCAACCTCCTGAAGCTCCTCGCGGTGGGCGGGCTCGCCGCCGCGGTGGGCGGCGGCGCCGTCGGGGCCGCCCTCCAGTACATCCAGCCCCCGATGCAGGGTCTCGCTTCCTACCCCCGCGTCCAACTGCTCTTTGCGGACGGAACGCCCATCACCACCTCGAACATCGACAGCCAGATCGACCCGACGACGATCACGGTGTTCTCCTTCGATTACCCGCTCTCCGGGGAGGTGAACATGCTCCTCAACCTGGACCCGACCTTCGGCGTTCCTCCCAACGGCGTCGGGCCGAAGAAGAACATCGTGGCCTACTCGGCGATCTGCCAGCACCTGGGATGCATCCCACCCTTCCTCTCCTACTACCCCGCCTCCGAGGCGAAGCAGTGCGGCTTCAACAACGGGGCCCCCTTCCTCCACTGCATCTGCCACGGCTCGACCTACGACCCGTACACGGGGGACAGTTCGGCCGGGGGCGGAGCGGCGATCCTGACCGGCCCGACGGTGCTCCCGCTCCCCCAGTGCCTGCTCGAAACCGACGCGAACGGGAACATCTTCGTGACCAGCGTCATCGGGCCTCCGGTGAAGGGGCACTTCACCACCCTCCTCGGCGGGACCCCCGGTCCGGTGCCCGCGAAGATCAACCCGATCCAGGTCCAACCCATCCCGAACGGCCAGCGGTGCCCGTAGGTCGAAGGACGAGGAAAGGGGAGAGGAGATGACCGGGACCGGAGGAGGGGGATCGGCGCACGGGCGCCCCGCGTCGCCCTCGGTGCCGGAGTACCGGCCGACCTTCAACCGCGTCCTGGACCGGATCTGGGACTTCGTCGAGGTCCGGGCCGGCACGAAGAAGTGGGCGATGCGCCCGCAGCCGGACTTCTCCTTCAATCCGTCCTACTGGACGGGGGCGTTCGTCGCGAACGCCTTCGTGGTGCAGGTCACCACCGGGCTGCTGCTCCTGTTCTACTACATCCCGTCGGCGAGCCCCACCACGGCGGGGGGACCTCCGGCGGCATGGGCGTCCACCTACTACATCATCCACGGCGTCCCGCTCGGCTGGCTGCTGTTATCCGCCCACTTATACGGGGCGTATGCGACGATCTTCCTCGCCTTCGTCCACTTCTTCCGCGGCTTCTACGCCGGGGTCTACAAGCCCCCGCGTGAGCTCTCCTGGATGGTCGGAACGCTCCTCCTGGCCGCCATGCTCGGGATGGGGTTCACCGGCTACCTCCTGCCCTTCACCGCCCTCTCCGTAGGGGCGACGAACGTGGGTGTCGCGCTCACCCTCTCCGTTCCGGGGATCGGTCCCCCGACGGCGCGTCTCATCTTATCGGACGGTACCTACCAGGGCCTGCTGTCGCGGATGTTCGCGCTGCACGTCGTGGCCATCCCGCTCGCCCTCGCGGCGCTCCTCTACGCCCACATCTCGCTCTTCGAGATCCACGGGATCGCCCCGAAGGCCTCCTCCGACCCGAGGGCGAAGCGGATCTTCACGCACCAGGACGATGCGAAGCTCGGGACCTTCTTCCCGAAGGTCTTCTTCTACATGATCAAATGGGCGCTCTTCTACGCCGGGCTGCTGCTCATGATGGCGGCATCCTGGCCGGTGCCCTTGGCGCCCGCCTTCGGCTCGTCGAGCGCGGGGGGCGCCTCTCCCGAGCCGGACTGGTACTTCCTGTGGCTCTACAAGCTCGCGGACTTCCAGTACGTGAGCCCGTTCGTGGCCGTGGGGACGGTCACCTCGGTCCTGATCTTCATCCTGTTCCTTCCCTGGATCTCCCAGATCTTCCCGTTCCTGGATGGTGGGAAGAAGACCCATCCCCGCGACCGTCCCGTCATGCTCGGGGTCGGGAACTTCTTGATCGGGTTCTTCATCCTGATGACCGTCTGGGGCGGCGTCATGCCGGGGGTCGTCATCCCGGCCACGATGTACGGCCTCTACGTCGGAGCGATCGCCGGCGCGAACGCCCTCGTCATCTTCGTGCTCTACTGGATGTACCGCACGAGCTACCGGGCCCGCGTGGCGGCCAAGGAGGGCCGCCGCAGGCTCTCCCTGGGAGCGCCCGCCGCCGGAGCCCCTGTTCTCTCGAAATCCACCACCACGGCATCCGTGCCCGTCGCCGCGAGCGCGACGGGGGAGGTCGCGACCCATGGGTGAGCGCGAGGAGACCTCCCCGAAGGCGAAGCCGAAGCCGCGCTACAAGACGCGGGTGCTATGGGGGGTCCTCTCGGGACTCTTCCTGGTCGGGCTCGTCTCCTTCCTGGTCGGTCTCTACGCCCTCTCGGTCGCGTGGGGCGGGGGCACCGCCCTGGTCTGGCTCCCCGTGGGGATCGCGGGGATGATCGGCGCGCTGTTCTGCCTTCTGCTGACGCTGGGCGTGGTCTACCGCGTCGACCGTCTCCGAGGGAACCTCACCCGTCGCGTGGAGATGTTCGAATGATGGGAGAGGGGGCAGGGTCGGTCCGATGATCCGAAGCGCGCTTCTCCTCGGCATCGTGCTGCTGGCGGTCGGCGGCGCCCTCATCGCCGTGCCCGCGGGCCAGACCTGGAGCTTCTCCCTCCTGGGCGTCAACTCGGTCTACCCGCACGGCGTGCCGAGCGACGCGATGGGCGGGGCCGCCCATCTCGGGATCTCCGCTCCGTACGCGATGGCGGACACGGTCCAGTACAATCTGACCTGGACCGGGGGCCCGCCCGATACTTCGATCGAGGTCTACGCGTGCACGGACTCGTCCTGTCGGACGCTCGGCACGCTCCTTGCGGTGGGAACCGGGGGCGCGGGAGGCTTCGAGTTCGGTCTCCCGATCGGGGAGTATTTCATGCTCAACACGACGGCCACGAGCAGCGCGCTCGGGGTCAACATGAGCCAGGCCACCCAGGGGCTCTCCCCTGGCCAGGCGATCCCGTCTCCCGCGAGCGGCGGCCTCTCCGTGGTCGTCACCGCGAACCTGCAGTCGGGGATGGGACTGCTGGGACTGGCCCCGTTCTCGGTGGGGGCGCTCCTCGGGATCTACGGGTTCCTCTCCTACCCCTCTTACGAGGCGGTCCCCACCGGCATCTCCCGCCGGCTCGACTACTACCTCGCCGCCATCCTCATCCTGCTGGCCGGAGAGGGCCTGCTCGCGGGCTACATCGTCACTTTAGGCTCGCTCGCGTCCATCGGGGCGCAGAGCGCCGTCGGCTTCGCCCTGGGGTTGATGATCCTGGGCGGCGGACTGCTCTTCCACATCCTGGACGTCTCCTTCCGGGATCGTGAGATCGCCGCCGAGAAGCTCGCCCGGACGCGGGAGCTGCCCTACTGGTTCCGACGCTACGTCCTGCACTGGCTCACGACCACGGACCACAAGGAGATCGGCCTGATGTACATGGTCGCGTCCTTCGGGTTCCTCATCATCGGCGGCATCTACGCGATGCTGATCCGGGTGGACCTGTTCCTGCCGGCCGTCGGGATGACCCCCGGCTCCATCGGGATCTCGCCGGACCTCTACTCCACGCTCTTCACCGAGCATGGGATCATCATGATCTTCCTCGTGGTCATGCCGCTCATGGCCGGCTGGGGGAACTACCTCTTGCCCACGATGGTGGGCGCGAAGGACATGGCCATGCCCCGGATCAACAACATGGCCTTCTGGCTGATCCCTCCTGCCGGGGTCCTCATCATCCTCTCGGGAGCGAACGGGGGTTGGACCGGTTACGTCCCGCTGACGACGCTCATGCCGGGCCGCGGGATCGACATCTGGATCGCGGGCCTGCACATCCTCTCCATCTCCTCGATGCTCGGGGCGATCAACTTCGTCGTGACGGTGATGAAGCACCGTGCGCCGGGCGTCACCTACTGGAACATGCCCATCTTCGTCTGGTCGACGTTCATCAACAGCTTCCTGGTGATCGCGGCGATGCCGTCGCTGTCGGTGGCCCTCTCGATGGTGCTCTCCGACCGCAACTTCGGCACCCATCTCACCTACGGCGTCAACGGGTCTCCCCTGGGCGGCCCGCTCCTCTACCAGAACCTCTTCTGGTTCTTCGGGCATCCGGAGGTCTACATCCTCATCCTGCCGGCCTTCGGCCTGGTCTCGACGATCCTCCCGAAGATGGTGCGCAAGCACCTCTTCGGCTACACGGCGATGGCGCTCTCCATCGCTTCGATCGGGATCCTGGGTTTCGTCGTCTGGCAGCACCACATGTTCACGACGGGCGAGGACACGAACACCCGTTTCATCTTCATGCTCACCACGATCGCCATCGCGGTGCCGACCGGCGTGAAGATGTTCAACTGGCTGGCCACGATCTGGGGCGGCCGGGTGCGTCTCGAAATGCCGATGTGGTTCATCATCGCGTTCCTGACGATGTTCCTGATCGGCGGTCTCTCCGGCGTGATGCTGGGGACGATCCCCGTGGACTACCTCATCCACCAGACCTACTTCGTCGTGGCGCACTTCCACTACACGATCATGGGCGGGACGCTCATGGGCGTCTTCGCGGCGACCTACTTCTTCTACCCCATCATGACGCGTCGGTGGTACAGCCACACCCTGGGGCTCTGGCACTTCGTCCTGACCTACGTCGGGGGGAACCTGCTCTTCTTCCCGATGTTCTTTGACGGGATGGCGGGGATGCCCCGCCGGTACTACACCTACCTGCCCTGGTGGCCCACCCCGGTCGGCCTCGACCTGGGGCAGCTGAACGCGCTCTCCACGATCGGGGCCACGATCTTCGGGATCGGGACCCTCGTCTTCATCTTCAACATGGTCGCAAGCTACTACCGCGGGAAACCGGCCCCGGAGGATCCGTGGGCCTAAAGGACGGGACGGGTCCCGGTTCGAAGGTTTCTCCAGAGCTGAGCGAAGAGGGAAGCCGCTCGGCGGCGTTCCGCTACCTGGCCATCGTGTCGGCGGTGGTCGCCTATCTCACCGTGCTCCTCGGGGCCGGGGTCACCTTCTCCGACACCCCGCTCGTCTGCCCGACGTGGCCCGGCTGCTCGCCGGGCCAGCTCATCCCCACCCTTGGGGGCCCGGCGACGCTCGAGTTCTCGCACCGCGCCCTCGCCCTCGTGCTCTCGCTCTGTACCCTGGGGCTGCTCGCGCTCGCCTACCTGACGAAGCAGGCGAGCCCGGGGGTCCGCCGGATGACCTTCCTCGCGGCGGTGCTGGTCATCCTGCAAGCCCTCCTCGGAGGTGCGATCATCTTCAGCGACGCCGCGTTCGCCATCGTGGTCTTCCACCTAGGGCTCGCCACCCTCCTCTTCGGGGTCCTGATCCTCATCGCGGTCATGGCGAACTTCCCGTTCCTGCCTCCCCGGTGGCAGGCCTCCCTCGTGGGCAGCCTGTCGAAGGTGGGCGAGGCCCGCAGCGAAATGGACCGGATGAACGGGGAGAGGCAGGGTCCCCCGTCCGTCGAGGGCGGCGCCTCCCCCAGCTCCGGACGGTAGTCGACCCCCCCGACGCGGACCCCCCTCGGACCGCACCGGTGAAGCCGACCCCCCACGGTTGATGAGCTCCGGGGTCTGCGTGGGTGGATGGTCGACGCCGGCATTCTGGTCCTCCTCGGGATCATCGGGGCCGGGATGGCCGGGCTCAACCTCTGGATCCTCTTCCAGTTCTTCCCGAGGAATGCGCTGACCCCCACCTGGTCCCGGGCGATCCTGGTCTCCTACCTGCTGATCGCTTCCGTGGCCCTCTGGGTCTCGGTGGATTTTGACCTGCTCGCGGGCAACACGTCCGTCGGCTGGACCGCCGTGATGTTCGGCCTCCAGTTCATGATGATGTCCCCTTTCGTGTGGGTCGTCCCGCTCATCTTCAAGGGTGACACCATCCGGGTCCGCTTCTCCTCCTGGCGCTGGCCGGTCTTCCTGACCCTCCTGGTGCTCGCCAACGAGCTCGCGATGGGGGCCTCCTTCGTCGGGGTGACCCTCGGGGTCGGGGCCATCGCTCCTCCAGGGCAGTGGGGAGTGCTCCTGGGCGCGTCGCGATCGATCCTCTCGGTCTGGTTCCTCTGGGTCATGTTCGCGAACATGGTGCCGCTCCTCTTCTTCGCCCGCCTGCCCTCGCTCGAGCGCTGGGCCCTCCTCACCCTCGCAGCGAGCGGGGTCGTCGCTCCGCTGGTGGAGGTCCAGCCCTGGGTGGGGCTGGCGGCGGTCGCGGTCGTCATGGCGGGCGCCCTCGGGTTCCTCGTCCTCCGTCTCTTCCGTGCCTCCGGCGCCCCCCTGGGGGACCCCCGCCTGCTGACGGCCGTGGTGGTCGCCTTCGCCGCGATGGTCCTCTCGCAGGTCGCCTTCCTCCTCCGCCCAGGGAGCGCTTGGGCGCCGGTGCCCTTCGCCCTGGTCATGTTCGGGGTGATGGCTTCCGAGCTGCTCTTCGTCGTCCGCTCCATCCTGACGCCGTCGCACGTCGAGCCGATCGGGCTGCCCGCCGAGCTAGAGGTCAACTCGGCTTCACCCGTAGATTAAGGACAAACCGTCGCACCCGTGAGGGGGGGGATCGGGGTGACCGATAACGAGTTCCTGCGCGAGGCGCTCCCCAGGGTGCGGACGCTGTGGAAGCGCGACCCCAAGGGGATGTCCCTCGACCTGCTCCGGGTCGGGATCGGGTTCGTCTGGGCGCTCAACCTGATCTTCGTGCTCGCGCCGAGCAACGGGTTCTTCTCCGGGTTCCAGGGGGTCGCGAGCGGGTTCGGACAGTCCAGCCTCGGCGGTCCGGGCTTTGCCAACCTCGTGGCGGGCCACGCCGAGCTCTTCGCCTGGGTGATCGCGATCGTGACCGCCTACCTCGCCGTGGCCTTCCTTCTGGGGATCACGACGCGGCTCGCGTGCCTCGTCGGGATCGTGGCGTCCATCGCCTTCCTTCTGACGCAGTTCTACTCGACCTTCGCCCTCAACGGCACCGGGACCGACGTCGGTCCGCACCCGCTCTACCTCCTGATCTATCTCATCCTCTTCGCGGGCGGGGCCGGGCAGTACTTCGCCTTCGACCACTGGGTCTGGACGAGCGGGAACGCGAGGTTCCCGCGGCTCTCCAGCTGGATCGCCTCGCCCCGTGACCTTCCGTGCAACGCCACCTGCCCGAAGGCGGGGTACCTCCGGGTCGCGGGGCCCGTACCTCTCCTCGAGGGCTCGGCGGCCGCCCCGACGGGCGCGGGCGGCGAGAACGCGCCCGGCGCCACGTAACCCCCGCTTCGGCCGAACCGCGCGAACTGGCCCTCTGGGCGGCGTTATCTCCCCTGCGGGGCTCGGACCTGGGCCGATGACCGACCTTCCCGGTGCGGTCCCCAAGTGGGGAGCGTACGTCTCGCTCCTCAAGCCCGGGATCACCGGTCTCATCCTGCTGATGGCCGTGGCGGGGTTCTTCGCCGGGGACCCCACCTATCCGCCCCCCTGGGTGAAGCTCGGGGGGATCCTTCTTGCCGGAGGGATGGCCAGCGGAGGCGCCGCCGCGCTGAACCACTGGTACGACCGCGACATCGACGCCCGGATGAAGCGGACCCGGGACCGCCCCCTTCCGAGCGAGGCGGTCTCCCCCAACCACGCGCTCGTCCTGGGTCTCCTGCTGACCGCGCTCTCGCTCCCGGTCGCCTACCTCACCGTGAACCTCCTCTCGATGCTGGCGATGGCCTCGGGCTCCGTCGTCTACGTCCTCGTCTACACCGTCTGGCTGAAGCGGAGGACCCGGTGGAACATCGTGGTCGGGGGGTACGCGGGGAGCGCCCCGGTCCTCGCCGGTTGCGCCGCCGCCGTGGGCACGTTCACGCCCGCCGGCCTTCTTCTCGCGCTCCTGGTCTTCCTTTGGACCCCGCCGCATTTCTGGTCCCTCGCGGTGGCCCTCAAGGACGACTACGGTCGGACCGAGCTGCCGATGCTGCCGGTCCCCGGCGACCTGACGAGGTCCGCGCGCACGGTGGTGGTCTCCGCCCTTCTCCTGCTCGTTCCCACCGCGGCCTTCGTCCTCCTGCCCGCGTCCTTCCGCCTCTTCCTGGTGCTCGCGCTCGTCCTCGGCCTCGGCTTCGTCGCCACCACCTGGCCGATGCTCAAGAACGTCTCACGCCCGGTGGCGATCCGGGGGTTCATCGCCTCCGGTCTCTATCTCATCGGCGTGGCCCTCGCCATGGTCGCCGACTGGGGATGGGTCTCGCTCCCGTTCCTCCGGTGATCGCCCTCCCCCTGGGACAGAGGAGCGGCCACCTCCGGGCGGGTCCCGGGCTGACACAGACGATATATCGCCCCGCAGGGATTTCGTTCAAGGTTCACATGCCGAAGGCACGTACGAGGTCTTCTTCCCCGGCCCCCGCGGCGGGCTCGAAGCCCTCCCCGGTCCCTCCTCCGACGCCGGTCGCATCCCCCGAGGAGGAGCGCCAGGCGATCGTGGCCACCCTCCAGAAGATGGGGTTCGCCGCCATCTCACGGCGGGGCCCCTCTCCCTGGGAGGGCGCCGACCTGTGGGTCCGCTCCTCCAGGAACCGGTCGGTCCTCCCCGTCCTCGTCGAGCGCGTCGACCCGCCCTCCATCGAGGAGCGGACCCGCCGGCTCCTCGAACGCTGGTCCCAGGGTCTCCGTCTCACGGCGACCCCCCAGCAGGGCGGCTCGAGCATCCTGGTCGTCGACAGCGACAGCTCCGCGGAGCTCGCGAGCCGGGGGATGGTCGCGGCCTCCCCCCTGCCGCTCTCGCTGGCGGTCTCCCGGACCCGGATCCTGGTCCACCCTCGCCGGACCGGAGAGGCCGTCTCGGCCCCGCACTGGCACCGGCTGCGTCTCCCTCCCCGCGTGGTCCTCATGCTCGCGACCGGAGCCCTCGTGGGGCTCGCCGAGAGGGCGGAGCAGGCGGAGGCCGGCGAGACGGGAGGGGCCGCCCCCATCGACGTGGAGGGGATGTTCCGCGCTCTCCGCAGCGTCTTCTCCATCGACGTCGAGGGATCCTTCGGGGTGACCCGTGAGGAGGATGCGATGTTCCTGATGTACCAGCTCGCGCTGAAGGAGACCTATGCCCCCGGCGACCAGGGAGCGAGCCTGCACGAGCTCGTGAACAACCCCAAGGGGCCCGGCGCACGTCTCCCCTGGTTCGCGATCTGAAGCTCGCAGAGGGCGCAAAGCCGGCGGGGCCGGCCCCGGGCTGGGGTTCCTCCGTCTCTCCGTTCAAATAGGCCTGTCCGATAGCGCCGGGGGCGGCTCATGGGCTTCTTGGGCACGTTGGGTCTGGTCATCGGAGCCCTGGCTCTGGCCATGGGCCTCGCGCTGATCCTGCTCCCGCTCGACTTCCAGTCCGCCTCCCCCCAGATGGTGAACCAGTTCAAGGCCTCGAACGGGGCGGCGATCCTGAAGATCCAGGTCCCGAACGCCACCTTCTCCCTGGGCGGGGGCTCCCTCACGATCCAGTGGGCCACCGCGGCGACCACGCCCATCACGGCGTTCCTCTACACGCTGAGCGAGGGAGAGTGGGTGTGGGCGGGGAACCAGCCCACCACGGCCGCGTTGAGCTCCCAGTCGGTCCCGGCCTCCCAGGGCTCGCTCTCCGCAAGCTCGCTGCACCCCGGGGATTGGTATGCGCTCCTGCTCTACGAGAACAGCACCGAGGTAGCCTCCGTCTCGGTGACCTGGTCCGGGAGCCTGTTCCTGCCCTACGCGGAGCTCGGGATACCCCTCACGGGCATCGGGGCCATCATCCTGGTCGCGACGATCGCCCTCTCGCGGCCCCGGCCGACGCCCGACGAGGCCGCCACGGCGTACGAGACCACCCCCGAGTCCTACGCCTTCGCCTCCGGCACCCCGATGGTGATGGAGCCGGCGCTCGCGTCCCCTGCCCCCATGCTCGCGCTCGAGTCTCCTCCTTCCGACCCCTCCTTCTCCTCGGCACCCCTGGCGGAGCCCCAAGCCTCGCCCGTCCTTCCGCCCTCCTCTGCGACCGCCCCGAAGATCGTCCTGCCTCCGGACGAGCCCCCGCCCAGGAGGAGCTGGAGGGCGACGCCCCTGGGACGGCTGGGCGGCGGACGAAGCGCCGTCGTGCCGCAGACGGACCTCGCTCCCGGCCGGCCCCTCGTGGCGACATCGCCGGACGCCCCGAAGGCGGGCGCGGCGGCCGCGCCCTCCGGTTCGGGGGACCCGTTCAAGTGTCCGCGCTGCGGGCTCGTGATCGGGGACGAGAGCTGGCTATTCTGTCCTCGTTGCCGCGCGGGGCTTGACTGAGCGAGCTTCACGGGAACCAAGGGCATTTGACCTGGGCAGATTGGGTGGACGGGAAGGGTCGGA
>JAKATE010000246.1 GCA_021828085.1 Thermoplasmata archaeon
CCGCAGCGCGGCCACGACGCCCACGGCGGCGTAGGTGAGAAGCTCGGCGGAGTACCCCTTCGTCCGTCCGCTCAGGTACTCCTTGAACACCTGAGGGAAGATCGCGTAGGAGAGGACCTCCTCTTCGGACGCGGCCGGGAGGAGCTGGGCAAGCTCGCCGCGGACCTTCTCGTACTCCGGAGAGAGGAGGTCCGCCGGTCGTCCCTCGAGGGGTTTTCCCCCATCCAGGACCTTCCGCTGAAGGTCCGAGGACATCGGTCCCGGAGCGTGCCCGTAGAGGCCCTTCACGTAGTCGCGGACCTCCTTCGTGACCTCCTTGTAGCGCGAACCCAAGAGCACGTTGAAGACCGCCTGGATCCCCACGATCTGGCTCGTGGGGGTGACGAGCGGGGGATAGCCCAGGTCCTCCCGGACCCGCGGGACCTCCTTCAGCACTTCCGGGAGTCGCTGGAGCGCGTCCTGTTCCCGGAGCTGGGAGAAGAGGTTCGAGAGCATGCCCCCGGGGACCTGGTGCAGCAGCACCTGCGGGTCCACCTGCAGCGAGCGGAACTCCAGCATCGGCCGGTAGTGCTCGAGGACCCCCTGGAAGTACTCCGCCAGGTCGGCGAGGGGTTCCAGGGAGAGCCCGGTGGCGTAGGGGGTCCCCCGAAGTCCACCGACGACGGACTCGGTCGGAGGCTGGGAGGTCCCGCCGCCGAAGGGGGAGAGCGCGGTGTCGAGCGAGGTCGCGCCCGCCTCGGCGCTCGCGAAGAGGGCCATGAGCGCCATGCCGCTCGAGGAGTGCGTGTGGACCGCGATCGGCAGCCCGACCTCCTTGCGGAGCGCGGAGACCAGCGAGCTCGCGGCGTGAGGGGGCATGAACCCCCCCATGTCCTTCACGCAGAGCTCGTCCGAGCCCAGCTCCGCGAGCGTCCGGCCGAGCTCGACAAAGGCCTCGAGGGTGTGCACCGGGCTCTCGGTGTAGCAGATGGTCCCCTGGACCCGCCCCCCGGCCTTCTTGATGGCCCGGATGGCGGTCTGCATGTTCCGGGGGTCGTTGAGCGCGTCGAAGACCCGGAAGATGTCGACGCCTTCCTTCGCCGCGCGCGCGCAGAAGCGCTCGACGAGGTCGTCGGAGTAGTGTCGGTACCCCACGAGGTTCTGGCCCCGCAGGAGCATCTGGAGGGGCGTGCGCTTCGCTCGCCGCTTGATCTCGCGCAGCCGCTCCCAGGGGTCCTCGTGGAGAAAGCGCAGACAGACATCGAAGGTGGCTCCTCCCCAGACCTCGAGGGAGCGGTAGCCCACCGCGTCCAGGCGCTCGACGGCGGGGAGCATGTGCCGGGTGCGCATCCGCGTCGCGATGAGCGACTGGTGACCGTCCCTGAGGACGGTCTCGGTGAGCTCGACCATTCGGACGGCGGGGGGTTGGGCGGCGCCCGATATGTCCTTTGCTCGAAGGACCTCGAGGGTATCGCGACCACGCGAGGACCTCAGGCTCGAGGAGGGAGAGGAGGAGGGAGAGGTGGAGGGAGAGGAGGAGGAAGCGGGAGAGAAGGCCGGGGAAGTGGAGCGAGCGGACCGAAGCGGGAGAACCGCAGGGAATCCTGCTGCCCGCGGAGGGCGGGAGGGGCCGCGCACCGGCCCCGTGGCCGATCGGTGAAGCTCAGAGCGGGATGTTGCCGTGCTTCTTGGGCGGGCGGTCCTGGCGCTTGCCGCGCAGGACCTCCAGCGCGTCCAGGAGGCGTCGGCGGGTCTCCGCCGGCTCGATGACGTCGTCCAGGTAGCCCCGCTCCGCGGCGAGGTAGGGGTTGAGGAACTCGGAGGCGTACTCCTCCGTGAGCCGACGGCGCTTCGCCTCGCGCTCCTCCGGCGGGGCCTTGTCGATGTCGCGCCGGAAGAGGATGTTGACCGCCCCCTCCGCCCCCATCACCGCGATCTCCGCCTGGGGCCAGGCGACGTTGTAGTCGCCGCCGATGTGCTTCGAGCACATCACGTCGTACGCCCCCCCGTAGGCCTTGCGCGGGATCACGGTCAGCTTCGGGACCGTCGCCTCGGAGAAGGCGAAGAGGAGCTTCGCCCCGTGGCGGATGATCCCTCCGTACTCCTGCTGGGTCCCCGGCAGGAAGCCCGGGACGTCGACGAAGGTGAGGAGGGGGACGTTGAAGGCGTCCATCGTCCGGACGAAGCGAGCCCCCTTCTCCGACGCCCCGATGTCCAGGCAGCCGGCGAGCACGCTCGGCTGGTTCGCGACCACGCCGACGGGGTGGCCGCCTAGACGGGCGAACTCGGTGATCAGGTTCGGGGCCCACTCGGGGAAGGTCTCGAGCGTGCTGCCCGGGTCGACGATCCGGCCGATGACCTCGTGCATGTCGTAGGGGCGGTCCGCCTGGGCGGGGACCAGTCCCTCGAGCTCGCCGGCGGCCGGTCCCGGCGGGTCCGCGGGAGAGGAGCTTGGCGGGTCCTCCAGGTTGTTGGAAGGCAGGTAGGAGAGCAGGCGACGGGTGAGGGCGAGCGCCTCCCGCTCGCTCGGGGCGACGAGGTGGGCGACCCCGCTCTTGGTCGCGTGGGTGTGCGCCCCGCCGAGCTGCTCGTGCGTGACCTCCTCGCCGGTGACGGTGCGGATCACGTCGGGTCCGGTGATGAACATGTGGGCCGTGCCCTCGGCCATGATGACGAAGTCCGTCATGGCGGGGGAGTAGACCGCGCCCCCGGCGCAGGCGCC
>JAKATE010000247.1 GCA_021828085.1 Thermoplasmata archaeon
GCCCTACGCCGATCGGAACGCGCCTCCGCCCCTGGACCACGGACTGGCTCGCGAAGGTCGACGGCGTCCTGCCCCTTCGCTCCCCCCTCGCCTGGTCGGATCATCTACGCCGTGCGGTGTTCCCCCGGACCGAGGAGCGCGACGGCAACGCGCTGGATCAGACGTTCGGATGGTTCAGCCGGTTCGTGGACTGGGACTCCACCCGGGCGTTCAGCTTCCCGGTCCCCGAGGCGATCTACGCGAACCCCTTCGGGAGGCCCGTCACCCGCCCCGAACGGGCGAAGCTCAAGGAGGAACTGCGACGAGACCTCGAGGGATTCACCCCGGCCCGGCTCGAGGTGGTGGACCCGGAGGAGCTCTACGGCCGGCCGGTCTCCGACACGGCCCCCCTTCTTCTCCTCTCCTCCCACGGAGGGGCTTGGGAGGTCCGGGGGGACACGAACCACGCTGTGGAGGTCCTCGACCGACGGCCGAGCTACTTCCAGAGGCAGGGGACCCACCGACCGGTGGGGATCCTCGCGGTGAAGGGGAGGGGCGTCCCAGCGAACGACCGACCCACCCCTTTCCGGCTCCTGGACGTGGCCCCGACTCTCCTCGCCCTCCTCGGGCACCGCCCGGAGGAGGCCTTGGATGGCATGCCCCACCCAGCCCTCATGAAGGGCCGGGGGCCTTCGCCCCCCCCCCGCTAGGGGAGAGCGGCATCACCGGCCCCGTGGACTTATCAGCGGGCACCCTCTGGGAGAGGGCGCCGATCATGGAGGCCTTCCACATCGCGATCGTCTCGTCACATCATCCCGCTGCGGAGGACCTGGGCCTTCCCCGGGTCGTCTCCAAGCTCTCGTCGTTCCTGGCGTCCTGGGGTCATCACGTCGAGGTGTACTATCCGCGCCCCTCGGGCTCGAAGGGGAGGGATGCCCCCGTCTGGCAGGGGGTCGAGGCCCACGGGGTCGAGGTCGACGGGATGGGCTGGTTCCCGTTCGGCCCCGACCTCGTCTTCTCCCGCGCAGTGGCCCGGCAACTCGACCCGAAGCTCGACGTCGTCATGGCGAACAACGAACGGGGGGGAGCCCCGGTGGTGCTGCGCGCCAAGCGGGACCAGCGCCGGGGCGACGGCGTCCATCCCCTCGTGCTCGAGGTGATCCACGGGCTCTCCCTCCGGGTGCTCGAGCTGGGGCGCCGGACCCGCCGTCCCGGCCTCCGAAGCTCAGTGGGCTTCCATCTGGACGATTGGGCCCTCCGTCGGCTCGAGGGGAGAGCCGCCCGGTACGCGGACGTCTGCGTGGTCCCGTCGAGGACGGTCCGGGAGGACATGATCCGTACCTACCGGGTCGAGCCGCGTCGGGCTGTGGTCATCTACAACGGCGTGGACCCGCGCCCCCAGCGGACCGAGGAGGACGTTCGGAACGCGCGGAGGGCCCTCGGGCTCGACCCCGAAACACACTATCTCACGTTCGTCGGGCACGATGCCGACCGCAAGGGGCTCGACATCGCGGTGGGCACGGTCCAGCGCCTCCGACGGGGAGGACTGAGGGCCGAGCTCCTGAACGTCGGGAACGACGTCCCCTCCACCGAGGGGATGCGGAGCTTCCGGTGGGTCGACGATGCGACGAAGGGAATGGCCCTGGATGCGGCGGACGTGTTCCTCTTCCCCACCCACTACGACACCCTCCCGCTGGCGGTGCTGGAGGCCGCCGCCCGCGGCAT
Source organism: Thermoplasmata archaeon (assembly GCA_021828085.1). GTDB lineage: Archaea > Thermoplasmatota > Thermoplasmata > Lutacidiplasmatales > UBA184 > JAKATE01. The sequence goes on from JAKATE010000247.1 coordinate 1,705, forward strand.
CCCGGTGGTGACGACGGAGGGGGCCAACGTGGAGATGGGGGAGCCCGGGAAGGACTTCGTCCTCGTCCACCCCAACGACGTGCCCTCCCACACGAAGGTCCTCGAGGAACTTCTCCACGACCGGGACCGCCTCGCCGCCCTCGGCCGCTCCGGAAGGGCCGCCTTGGGCACGAGGTCGTACGAGACGCAGGCCCGGGAGTACCTCGAGCTCTTCCACGCCGGGCTTAACGGCGTCGGGGCCGATCGTCCGCGGGCGTCACCCTGACCGTTCCGGGATGGGTCGCAGGTCCCGGAAGTTGAGCGTACGGTTGGCGCCGTACCCCCAGAGGCTGCCGGCAGCGATCCCTCCCATTTGGACGACGAGCGGGCCTAGCCGGGAAAGGAGCAGCGTCAGCCCGAGCAGATTGCTGCCCAACGCCATCAGGGCGATGAGGACGTAGCCCAAGAGATGCTCCGTCCAGGGACGGTTGTGGTGGCGACGGAACGCCAGGTGCCAGTTCAGGGAGAAGTTCCATGCGGCGCAGAACGGTCAGGTAGGCAAGGAGATTGACTTCCACGCCGGTGCCACCGGTCAGGGCGAAGAGGAAGAAACCGCTTCCTTCGGTGATGAGCCCATGCCGTCGTCGGGGATTGGGTTCTGAAGCGGTCGTGGCGACCGGGCTCACGGAGGCGCGGGTATCCTGGATCGGGCATGAAGGCTTGCGTCCCGGGGGGACCACCCCTGAGCCCGGGAGAGAACGGAAAGTTCAAACCCCTGGAGGCAGTCTCTTCTCCCAGGAATGGACCGTTCCGCTCCGTCTCTTCCGGGAGACGAGGAGCGGCCGGCCAGATCGTTCACCCGTTGCCGGTCGTCGGAGGGGGCGGGGGGCCTATCGTCCGGGACCGGTTCAGCCCCTTCCGGGGTACGGGGATCCCGGGACTTTGCCGCTGTGAACCGGCGGACCCTCGCCCTCGTGGCGTTGTCCGCGCTGCTGGGCGCGGTGGCGGCC
>JAKATE010000045.1 GCA_021828085.1 Thermoplasmata archaeon
GGAGCTGGGGGTGGCGATCGTCTACTTCCTGCTCCTCCTGATCGCCCAGGGCCTCCCTGTCGTGCTCTCCCTCCAGATGCCCAGGCTCGAGGACGAGGCCCCGTCTCCTAGCGAGCTCGCCGGGGGGCTCCCGTCCCTTTCCGTGATCATCCCGGCCCGCAACGAGGAGGACGACCTCCGCGCCTGCCTGGACTCGCTCGAACGCCAGGACTACCGGGCCCGGGGAGGGAGCCTCGAGGTCATCGTCGTCGACGGGGGCTCGACCGATGGGACCGCCGCGGTCGCGCGTGCCCATCCGCTGGGGGCCCGGCTCCTGGAGGAGCCCCCGCTCCCCCCGGGCTGGGTGGGGAAGAACTGGGCCTGCCAGAAGGGCTCGGAGGAGGCCCGGGGCTCGATGCTCCTCTTCCTCGATGCCGATGTGCGGCTCGCCCCCAGCACCCTCCGTCGCGCGGTGCGCCGGGCGCAGAAGGACCGCTCCGCCCTGCTCTCCCTGGCCGCGCAGATCGAGATGGGGAGCTTCTGGGAGAGGGTCGTGATGCCGCTCTTCACCCAGTTCGTCCTCCTCTACTTCGTCGCCCCGCGCGTCAACCGGCCCGGGTCCTCCCGCGCCATGGCGAACGGCCAGTTCATGCTCTTCACGGCCGAGGGGTACCGGCGGCTGGGCGGCCACGCCCTGGTGCGCGGTTACGTCCTCGAGGACGTCCAGCTCGCCCGGGAGGTCAAGCGCCGGGGCCTCGGCCTCACCCTCTACTGGGACCCGGACGGGGTCACCACCCGGATGTATACCCACCGGGCCGAGATGCGCGAGGGATTGCTGAAGAACCTCCATGGCACCGAGTTCTCCGCCGCGCGCCAGCTCGGCCTCCTCGCGGCTCTCGCGCTGTTCTACCTCGGGCCGTTCGCGACGCTGGCCCTCTCCCTGGCCGGGGTCCTGCCGCCCCTCTGGGGGGTGCTCTCCGGCCTTCTCGTGATCCTCACCGCGGCGAAGCAGTGCGCCTTCCAGCGGGCCCTCGAGGGGGGGAAGGACGGGCTCTTCGGGCTCCTCTACCCGGTCGGCATCGGCTACTATCTCGGGCTCCTCGCCTCCTCGCTAAGGCGCGGGCTCGGGGACGGCTCGGTGGACTGGAAGGGGAGGTCCTATCCGGTCCGCCCGCCCGAGAAAGAGTAAATCCCCCGCGACCCCTGCCGCCGTCCCACCATGTCGATCGCGCGAGAGGTGCACGCTCCGTTCCTCGATGGCCGAGCGCTGGAAGCCGAGGGCCGGGAGGTCCGGGCGCTGCTCAACCCCGCCGACAACGAGCCCATCGCCTCCGTGGCGCAGGGGACGCGCGAGGACGCCAAGGCCGCCATCGAGTCGAGCGCGAAGGCCTTCCGGGAGAGCGACTGGGCCGCCCCGGACGGGCAGCGCCGGGGGAAGGTGCTCTACCGGCTCTCCCAGCTCCTCGCGGAGCGCTGGGAGAGCTTCGCCCGGCTGGAGACGCTCAACCAGGGGAAGCCGCTACGCGAGTCCAAGGCGGACATGCTCTACGCCGCCCGGACGCTCGAGTACTACGCGGGCCTCGCCGACAAGCTCCAGGGGGAGAGCATCCCCGTCCCCGGCGAGCGGCTGGACTTCACGGTCCGCGAGCCGGTGGGGGTCACCGTCCACATCGCCCCGTGGAACTACCCCCTGCAGCTCGCCGTCCGCTCCCTCGCCCCGGCGTGGGCCGCGGGGAACGCCGCCATCCTCAAGCCCGCCTCCTGGACCCCGCTCACCGCCCTCTCCTTCGCCGAGCTCGCCCTCGAGGCGGGCCTCCCCCCCGGGATCCTCAACGTCGTCCCCGGCCCCGGCGGGGAGGTCGGGGAGGCCCTCGTGAGCGACCCCCGCGTGGGGTCGGTCTCCTTCACTGGCTCGGCCGACGTGGGACGGCGCATCCTGGCCCTCGCCAGCGCCCACGTCACCCCCACCACCCTGGAGCTCGGGGGCAAGGGCCCCAACATCGTCTTCGCCGACGCCGACGTGGACCGGGCGGTCAAAGGGGTGCTCTACGGCATCTTCCAGAACGCCGGACAGATGTGCTGGGCGGGCTCGCGGCTCCTCCTGGAGGAGAGCATCGCGGAGAGCTTCCTGGCCAAGCTCGGCGAAATCGCCTCGCGTCTCAAGATCGGCCCGGGCCTCGAGCCCGGGGTGGAGATGGGTCCCCTCGTCACGCGCGAGCACCTCGCGAACGTCCGCTCGTACGTGGAGAAGGGGCTCTCCGACGGGGCCCGGCTCCTTCTCGGAGGGAGCTCGGCCGCGCTCCCCTCCGGCCTGGCGAGGGGGAACTACCTCTCCCCCACCATCTTCTCCGGCGTGGCCCCGGGGATGACCATCGCCCGGGAGGAGATCTTCGGCCCGGTCCTCGCCTCGATGACCTTCCGGACCAGCGAGGAGGCCCTCGCGCTCGCCAACGACAGCGCCTACGGGCTCCTCGCCGGCGTCTGGACGCGGGACCTGGGGGTCGCCCACCAGATGGCCCGGGGCCTGCAGTCGGGGATGGTCTCGGTGAACGAGTTCCCCATCACCTTCCCCCAGACCCCGTTCGGGGGGTACAAGCAGAGCGGCCTCGGCTCCGAGCAGGGGATCCGCGCGGTGGAGTTCTACACCCGGGTGAAGAACGTGAACATCCTCTTCGGGACCCGGAAGAGAGGGAAAGCCTGACCTCCCGGTCTCCCTCCCCGCCGGACGGCCGGGGTCCCGCCCCCGGGCCTAGGGGAGAGAGGAGGGCTCCGGCGTGTCGGAGGCGTTCTGGATAAGCCTCGGGGTCCTGCTCGTCCTCTACGGGGCGGTCGTCTACCGGCAGCTCAGCGGCCGCGGCCCGGAGGTCGCCTACCTGTTCCTCGGGGCGGCCCTCCTGCTCGTCGCCCTGGGCGTCATCGGACCGGTCCCGGCCCTCCTCGCCGTGAGCCTCCCCGTCCTCACGCTGCTCTTCGGCATGTTCGTCTTCGTGATCGCCCTCGACCGGGCCGGGGCGCTCTCCCACCTGGCCCGCTGGATGGCGAGCCGCGCGCGCCGTCCGGGGGACCTGCCCCTCTACCTCTTCCTCGGCCTGGGGCTCCTCTCCACCTTCGTCCTCAACGACGCCATCGCCATCCTCGGGGTCCCCCTCGTGCTCGCCCTCGCCCGCCGCCTTCGCGTGGAGCCGGTCCCCCTCCTCCTCACCCTCGCCTACGCGGTGACGGTGGGGAGCGTGCTCACACCGCTGGGCAACCCGCAGAACCTCCTCGTGGCGGTGGGGAGCGGCATGCACGATCCCATGGGCTCTTTCGTCCTCTACCTCGCGCTCCCCACGGCGGTGAACCTCCTCCTCGGGGCGGTGCTCCTCCGCCGATGGCTCGGCCCCCGCCTGGCGAACGCGCAGCACCCCGAGCCGTGGAACCCCGAGCCCCTGCCGCTCTTCCCCCGGGGGGGTTGGGGTCGGCGCCTCCGCGAGCACCCCTCCATCCTCCTCTTCCCCGCCACGCTCGTCACCCTGCTCACCTTCAGCTTCGGGAACGACCTGGGTCTCCTCCCGAACGTCCCCATCTACGAGTTCATCCTGGCCGGGGCGCTCCTCGTCCTGGCGCTCGAGCCCGGGCGCGAGAAGGTCCTCCAGAAGGTCGACTACCTGACCCTGGGACTCTTCGTGGGCCTGTTCATCGTCATGGCGGCCATGGTCGACGGCGGGGTGGTCAGCGCCCTCGCCTCGGGGTTCAGCTTCACGAGGCCCGTCGCCGGTCACCCCACCTTCGGGGGCCTCGGCTCCTTCATGTTCGGCACGGTGGGGGCGGTCCAGATCTTCTCCAACGTGCCCTGGGTCGCCCTCTCGGTCCCGCTCCTCCAGGCCCAGGGCTACGGGCCCGGGAACCTGCTCCCCTGGCTCAGCCTCGCCGCCGCGTCGACGCTGGGCGGGAACCTCACCTTCCTCGGCGCGGCCAGCAATCTCATCATCGTGAACCAGGCCGAGCGCGCCGGCTTCCGGCTGCGCCTCGGGGAGTTCGTCCGCTACGGCGCGCCGCTCACGCTCCTCACGGTGACGACGACGCTGGTGCTGCTCTACTTCCGCCTCTGAGGGCGCGGGAGGGGGCCGGGTCCCTCACCCCCCGGAAGGGGACGCCCCCCCGTCCCCCTCCGGGGCCCGGGAGAGCATCTCCTCGAGCTCGTGGATGCGCTGCGCCTGGACCTCCAGCTGGGAGAGCGCCTCCTCGAGGGTCTCCCGGTCGAGCTTGTGCTTCTCGGTCACGTCGCTCAAGGTCTGGTAGACCCGGTCGAGCTCGGCGCGCACCGCGTCGAGCTCCTTCTTGAGCAGCTCGTTCTCCTCCCGGGCGCTCACCTCCGGAGGCGGGAGGCTCGTCGCCGGCTCGGTCAGGCGGTCCTGGCCGCGCGGCGTGACCATCACGAGGAAATCCCCCGGCCCGTACCAGTCCCGCTTCACCAGCCCCTGCGACTCGAGCACCCGGAGGGCCTGGTCGAGCCGGGCGAAGTCGAGACCGGAGAGGTCGCCCTTGAGCTGCTGGAGGAGGCGGTGCAGCGGGAGACCACGGGGGCTCCTCCGCTGGCTCGCCACGAGGAACTTCAGCACGCGCTCCTCGGGGGAGCTCACTTCCGAGGGGGCGCTCAAGCGCGTTCCTCCCGGAGGGGCGCGCACTCCCCGCCGATCGCCTGCGGCGCCGGAAGGGGGGGGGCCCGGCGTGTGCGGGCACGAGGGGGGCCAGCGGAGCCCCCGGCCCGCTCTCGCTCCGGCGTGACGCGCCGAGGTCCGGCCGCGCTCCGGAGGGACACGGCCCCTCCATGGAGCGGCCGGTACCTATCGCTTCCCCCGGCCCCTTCCCGGACCGGGGCAGGCGTTACGGGAGGGGAGGTGCGTGGGGGTTTGGGGGTTCCGCCTGCCGCCAAGCGGCCCGCCCCCGTTCAATCCTTCCCGGGGCTGCCCTCGTCCGTCGCCTCCGAGGGGAGCTCCCCCTCGAAGCGGCCGAGGTAGCCCGGGGGGACCTGGTCGACCAGGAAGACCGTCTTTCCCGCCCGGCGGATCACCACGCCGTCCGCCTGCGCCCGCTCCGCGTCCACGGTGAGGAGCACGGGTTCGGGCGTCCGCACCCGACCGGCGCGGAAGGCGTCCAGGGCCGTCCGGGAGAGATGGACCTTCTTCCGGTCGGTCGGGCGAAGGCCCACTTCGAGGACGAGATCGCTCTCGTCCTTGGTGACCGGGTAGAAGAGGACCGGGGGGATGCCGTCCGTGGGCAGGTCGAGCTCCAGGTCCACGGTGTGACCGTACGTCGCCCGGATGCGGTCCTCCCGGATCTCGTAGCGGCCCTTCGGGTCCGTCTCCGCGAGGGCGATCAGGTGGTGGGGCTTGAGCCAGCCGTACTGCCGGTGCTGGGCGCGGATCACCTGCACCAGCCGGGGGAGGGGCACCCACCCCTGCGGGTCCACGGCGATCCCATAGCGATCGGGGAAGTGACGGAGGATCCCCGCCAGGATGCGCGCCAGGTGGTCGAGCTCCCGGTCGTCCATGAAGAAGTGCGACTCCTCCCCGCAGATGGGGCACTCGGTCCCGCGGAAGTAGCCGTGCTGGACGCACTCCTTGAGCATGGTCCCCGGAAACGGCCCCGCCCGCGGCCCGGCGCCTACGCCCGCGCCTTCTCGGCCTTCTGGTCGAAGTCGGCGAGCGCGTCCCCGTAGAGGTCCGAGAGGTTCTTCAGCACCCGCTTCAACGTGGCCTGGGGCTTCTCGCCCTTGGTGCGGAGCAGCAGGGTCGGGCGGTCCAGGAAGGGGTGTCCGATGTAGTAGCGCGCCTCCACCACCTTCTCCTCCTGCTGGAGGGCCTCGACCAGCGGAATGAGGAGCGTCTCCTCCTTCTTGGGCAGAGCGATGCGCAACGTGTCGCGCTCGTTCTCCATGACCTCGATGTCCATGACCGGCTCCCGAGGTGCGGGCGAGCCGGACCTTCCCATATAGCCTTTGCCGGAGCCCCGGTCGAGGTAGCGAGGTCCAGGACCCGTACGCCCGAGGGGGCGGAAGGGGGCCGAGTTCCGTGCACGGGAGAGAGGAGGTCCCGGAGTTGGTCGGTTTCTTGGCGCTGGGGGCTTCCCTCCCGTGACCCGGCCCACCGGAGCGTTCGAGCGGGGAACCTGATCCACCCCGGGAAGGGCCTCTTCCTCCGAGACCGTCGGTCCCTGGGTCGCCCGCCGGGGCGTGAACGTCCCCGGCCGGAGAAACGCCTCCAAGGCTCGCCTCCGTTCGGGGCCGCACCCCGCCCCGAGCCCTGATCGGGGGGACCTCTCGGAACATCGAGGGGGCCGACCAGGGGCCCTTCCGAGGTGGCAGGCCGGGGGAGGGTCCGTCGGGGCGACCCGGGCGGGAGGGACCGCCCTGCTGAGGTCTCGCGCTACTCCATCCACTCTGTTTCGGCGAGCCCTCGGAAGTGCCGATCCCCGGTCAACACCTTGGCCCCCAGTCGGCGTGCGGTCCCCAGGATGATGGCATCGAAGAGACCCGGGGTCTCCAGAAAATGCCTCCGGGCCCATGCCCGCAGTTCGCGATCGGCTTCCGCCGCTGCCCAGGCCACCTCTCGGTCGAGTTCGACCAAGGAGGAAGTGAGGGTCACCTGCTCCAGCCTGCGGCGGGCGACCGTCGACGATAGATGGTCTCGATGGTACTTGCGGGCGATCTCTGCCAGCACTACGGAGGGCGTGTACAGGTCGTCCCCCCTCTCCGCGCGGACCTCCACCGGGCTCGGCCCGTAGCCCGCGTGGCGGAAATGCTCGATCCAGGCAGAGGAATCAACGAGGATCCTCACCGCGGTCCTCCTCGCGGAAATCGGTCAGACGCCCCCGGTCGAGGCCGCGGGTGAGGCGGAGCATCTCTCGGCTCCGCAAGCGCATCAGGGCGCGGATGGTCTCGTCCGCTGTCCGGGTATGGAGGGGCCCTCGGAACCGTTCCAGCTCCCGGACCGTCTCCGGGGAGACTCGAACGGTCGTGGTGGCCGCGCACATGGCCCGGAATGTATACGTGTCCACAATATACGCCTTCGGGGGTCCGGGACGGGAACATCGGCCCTAGACTCCGTTCCGGCCAGTTCCCTCCCTCCGATGGAGGGGCCTCGGAGTGCCCCTCTCACGGCTCGGGCCGGGGAGGCTCACTCCTATCGGCGGGGAGCCTCGGGCGGGCTCGCTTCGCCCTGCCGGTGGCGCCCGCTCGTCCCCTGTTCTGGAGACGAGCGGTCGGACAGGTGTACGCCGCCGGCGATGCCGCCGTGACATGCCCGATGCCCGGGACCGTCCCGGGATGCTGCACACGTGTCGGCCGCTCGAACTCCGGGGGGGTCGACCGGTCCCCTCGCGTCGCGTTCTCAAGGCGCGAGAGCCTCTCGAGCCTCCGCTCGAACCCCCCGTAACCGGGGAGCCGGGGCGGGTCCTCCCGGAGGAGTTGCGCCCGGTACGCGAGTCGCTCAGGGCAGGGTGGTACAGGAAGCGGTCCAAAGCTTGGCAACCGGAGACGCTGGAGGGGATCGAGAGGAAGCGGATCCCCGGAAATGGGGGGAGGCCCGAGGCCTGAGCCCCTGCGTCACGGGCCTCTCCCCAGAAGCCGGACGGAGCGCTGGAGGCTACCGGTGGCTTGATGAGGCCTTCGCCGGGGCGTGCGAGAGGGGTCTTGGGAGGGTGGGCCGGCCCCGGGGAACCGGGAAAGCCTATACCCTCCCCTTCATCCGAGTTCCCCGTGCGCAGGCCCCGGACTCTCCTCGTAGGTTGTGGAGGGCGCGAGCACGCCCTCGGGGTGGCCCTGGCGAAGAGCGAAGCTCCGCTCTTCGTGGCAGGACCGTGGCGGAACCCGGGCCTCACCCGGCTCGCGCGGGAGTACCTGGACACGCCGGTCGAGGCAGGGGAGGCGATCGCCTCCTGGGCCCGCTCGCGCAGCGTGGAGCTCGCGGTCCTCGGCCCGGACGCCGCCGTCGCGGCCGGCGTGGCCGACGCGCTCCGGGCCCAGGGGATTCCGACGGTGGGGCCGGGGAAGGCCGCCGCGCGTCTGGAGAGCTCGAAATCCTTCGCCCGGGCGTTCATGGAGAAGCACCGGATCCCCGGCCTCCCGCGCTACCGCTCCGTGGAGCGGGCGGAGGACCTCCCTGGGGCCGCGGCCGAGCTCGACGGGCCCTTCGTGGTCAAGCCCTCCGGGCTCACTGCCGGCAAAGGGGTCTGGGTCCAGGGCAGTGACTTCCAGAGCACCGAGGAGGGGCTCGCCTACGCCCGCAGGCTCCTCGAGCAGCGGCGCGAGCCGGTCGTCCTCGAGGAGCGGCTCGAAGGGGAGGAGTTCTCCCTCATGGCCTTCGTGGACGGCCAGCGGCTCGCCCCCATGCCGCTCGTCCAGGACTACAAGCGCGCCCTGGAAGGGAACCTCGGGCCGAACACGGGGGGGATGGGCTCCTACTCGGAGCGCGACCATCTGCTCCCCTTCGTCCCCGAGTCCGACCGCGACCAGGCCCTCGCCATCCTCGAACGCTCGGTCCGCGCCCTCCGGGACGACGGGATGGAGTACCGGGGGGTGCTCTACGGCGGGTTCCTCCTCACGGCCCAGGGGCCGAGGCTGCTCGAGTACAACGCCCGCTTCGGGGACCCGGAGGCCCTCAACGTCCTCACCCTCTTCGACAGCACCGACTTCGCCGACCTTCTGCTCGGCGTCGCGACCGGCTCCCTGGAGAGCTCCCACGTCGGCTTCCGCCAGCGCGCCACGGTGACGAAGTACCTCGCTCCCCCCGGGTACCCGAACGCCCCGCGCCCGGGGGGGATCGTCCGCCTCGACCTCGGCGCCCTCGAGGAGCTCGCCATCTCGGTCTACTATGCCTCGGCGACCGCTGGCCCCCGACCCGGGGAGGTCGTCCTCGGCTCCTCGCGGGGGCTCGCCCTCGTGGGGGAGGCGTCCGCCCGTCACGAGGCGGAGGCGCGCGTGGAGGAGGGGCTCCGGGAGGTGCGCGGGGACTACCTGGTCCGGCACGACATCGCCAAGGCCGCGGACGTCAAGCTCCGCGTGGAGCGCATGGAGCGGCTCCGGAGCCTCCCGCCCTTCCAGCCGGAGCGCAATCCCACGCGGAGCGGCCCGGCCCCGCCCCCCGTCTTCGTCTGAACCGTCCGCGGGTTATCGCCGGATCGGCCGCCCGGGCGCAGGGCGCGGGCCTCTCAGCCCGCTCCGGGAGCTTCCGCGGTCCCGCTCGACGCCAGGCCTCGCGAGTCCGGACTCCTCGCGAGCAACTCCCGAAAGCGCGGGTCCCCTCTCGCTTCAGCGTACCGCGAGGAGTAGAGGAGGGTGGAGATCGGCAGGGTATGGAAGGGGATCGCCGCGAACATCGCTTCGAAGAACCGGTCCCGGTCCCCCAGCACGTAGTAGATCGCTCCCGCGGGGGCGGGGTCGCCCCCCTTTCCCTGCCCCTCCCCCCCCAGCTTCCGTGCCATATCCAACGCCCCCGTCCGGTCCCCCCGATAGGCGAGGAGGAGGCCTCGCCGGAACCAGGTCCCCTGCCTCTCCGGGGCGATCTGCTCGAGCTGCCGGACGAGCCGTTCGGCCTCCTCGAGGTCCCCTTCCTCGAGCGCGATGTCGGTGAGCACCTCGAGGGAATCCACGGGCGCGAAGGGCTGCGCCCGCCTGAGGTGCGCGATCGCCTCGGAGCGCCGGCCCGCCCAGAGGTACAGCGTCCCCAGCAACCCGATCAGCCATTCGGAAAGGGGCTCCAGGCGGTAGGCCTCTTCGGCGTGGCGGACGGCCTTGGGGAGGTCCCGTTGATGGAGCGCGACCAGCGAGAGCACTCCCTGGGTCACTCCCAGGCTCGGGTTCAGCTCGAGCGCCCGTCTCGCGCGTTCCTCCACCTGGTCGAACCCTTCGTCCAGGGAGTAGGCCACAATGGCGAGGAGGGCATGGGCGTCCGCCAGGTCCGGTTCGATCTTCAGCGCCTGCAGGGCCGCGTGTCGGGCCGCTTCGAAGCCTTCCGCCCAGGGGACCTGACGCCGGCGGGCCAGGTTGGCCAGCACTATCCCCTTCCCCAGGTAGCCCCGGGCAAAACCGGGGTCGATCCGGATCGCCTCCTCGAAGAGCCGCCGGGCCTCGAGAAGGGCCTCCGGCCCGCTCCCCCCCGGGCTGCGGGCCACATTCGCCTGCGCCTCCAGGAAGGCCAGATAGGCCTGCGGGGACCGGGCCCTCTCCGGGGCCGGCGCAGGCCGCCGGTCCGTCACCGCGCCCCGAGGGAGCGAGGAACAGACCTTCTCCGCGATCTCCCGCTGCACCTGGAAGAGGTCCTCGACGACCGCGTCGTAGCTCGCGGCCGAGAGATGCTGCTCCGTGTTAGCGTCGGTCACGTGGACGGTCACCCGGATGCGGTTGCCGGATTTGCGCACGCTCCCTTCGACGATGGTCCCCGAACCGAGCTCCTGGCCGATCACCGAGAGGCTCTTCTCCTTGCGCTTGTAGCTCATCACCGAGGTCCGGGCGATCACCTTGAGGCCGGGGACGAGGGTGAGCGTCGCCATGAGCTCCTCCGTGAGTCCGTCGGCGAAGAACTCGTCGTTCGGGTCCGGGCTGATGTTGACGAAGGGGAGGACGGCGACCCGGTCGCGTTCCAGCGGGGGCGGGGAGACCGGTCCCCCCGGGCCCCGGTCCCCCGACGAGAGGACCACCCGGTAGATCTCCATCGGCCGGGCCACCCCCTTGAGGTTCCGGGGCCCCAGAGGCTCCAGCGGGAAGAGGACCTTGTTCGAGATCTGGTCGTAGACGGGGCGGGAGAGCGCGATCCCCCCCGGCTCCGCGATCCCCTGGACCCGCGCCGCGATGTTCACCGCGTCCCCTAGGATGTCGTCCCCCTCCTCCACCACGTCGCCCAGATGGACTCCGATCCGGACCCGGAGGGGCGGAGACTTCCCCGCCCGGGCCTCCTGGAGGAGCCTTCGCTGAACGTCGACGGCGCACTCCACCGCCTCCAGGGCACTGGTGAACTCCGCGAGCAGCCCGTCGCCGGTCGATTTGATCCACCGTCCGTGGTGGGCCGTGATGAGCGGCCGCGCGATCTCCTGCTGTGCCCGAAGTGCCTCGAGCGCGGCCGGCTCGTCCCTTTGGGCGAGCTCGGTGGACCCCACCAGATCGGTGAACATCACTGCCGAGAGCCTGCGGGTCATGGCTAGCCCTTGGGCTAAGGGGCACCTTCGGATGAGCGTTTGGAGGAGCCCCCCCGGGAAGGGCGACACGGCGAGGGGCGGGCGACGGGACGACCGGGCTCCCCGATGCGGCGCTCCGACAAAGCTTAATCGGCGCGACCGGGTCCGAACCCCCGATGCTCTGCCCGAAGTGCAAGCGGCTCATGCGTCCCCAGGCTTCCCAGCACCGGTGGGTCTGTACCGCCTGCGGGACGACCTTGAAGATGGGGACGGGGGCGGCCGTGGTCCAGAGCACCCCGAAGGAGAAGTCCCTGACCGTCATCGAGGACCGGCCGGCCACCCTTCCCATCGCCCGGGAGGAGTGCCCGGCCTGCCACAACCCGGAGGCGTTCTGGGTCCTTCGGCAGACCCGGGGAGCGGACGAGCCCGAGACCCGCATCTTCGAGTGCACCAAGTGCGGACACAAGTGGCGCGAGTACCAATGAGCCCCTCCTCGGAGACCCCTCCCTCCCCTCCCCCAGCGTGGTCGAGCATCGCCCGGGCCCTCGCGGACGTGGAGCGGTCCCCCTCGGTCCGCCTCCGCGGTTGGGTGCACCGGACCCGGAGCTCCGGTGGGATCCTCTTCTGGGTCCTGCGCGACGGGAGCGGCTCGGTGCAGGTGACCGCCCGCAAGGACTCCCTGGGGCCGGAGGAGTTCGAGGAGGCCGAGCACGCCCAGGTGGAGTCGTCGGTGGAGGTGGAGGGGACGCTCGCGCCCGACCGGCGGGCTCCCGGCGGGTTCGAGCTCAAGGCCCGGAGCGCGCGGGTCGTGGGAGCCTCGAAGGATTTCCCGATCTTCACCGAGCAGACCGAGGAGTTCCTCCTCGACCACCGCCACCTCGCCGTGCGCACGCGCGAGATGGTCGCCACGCTCAAGGTGAAGTCCGAGCTGCTCCGGGGGGCGCGCGAGCTCCTCGACTCGGAGGGCTACTGGGAGATGACCCCGCCGATCCTCTCGGGGAACGCGGCCGAGGGGGGCTCCCAGGCGTTCACCCTGGACTACTTCGGCGAGACAGCCTACCTCGCCCAGACCGCCCAGCTCTACCTGGAGGCGCTCCTCTTCCCCCGGGAGCGCGTCTACTCCGTCACGACCTCGTTTCGCGCGGAGAAGAGCCGTACCCCCCGGCATCTCTGCGAGTACACCCACCTGGAGGCCGAGATCGCCTGGGCGGGGATGGAGGAGAACATCGGGCTCCAGGAGCGGCTCCTCACGCACATGCTCCACCGGGCGGCGCGGGAGCGCCCCGAGGAGCTCCGACTGCTCGGGCGGGACCCGGCCGAGCTCCTCGCGCTCGAGCCCCCCTTCGAGCGGATGCGCTATGAGAAGGCGATCGACGAGCTACGCGCCCGGGGCTTTGCCCTGGAGTTCGGCGTGGACCTGGGAACGGCGGAGGAGCGGGCCCTCACCCAGGAGCGGACCGCGCCGATCTTCGTGACCCACTTCCCCCGCGGGATCAAGGCCTTCTACATGGCCGAGGACCCGGGGGACCCCCGCGTCGTGCTCGGAGCCGACCTCCTGGCCCCGGAGGGGTACGGGGAGATCATCGGCGGCTCCTGCCGCGAGTGGGAGCTCGAGAGGCTCGAGCGCCGCATGGCCGAGCTGGGGATCCCCCAGGAGCCGTACCGCTGGTATCTGGACCTCCGGCGCTACGGGAGCGTCCCCCACGCCGGCTTCGGCCTCGGGGTCGAGCGCGTGGTCCGCTGGGTGACCCGCCGGGAGCACATCCGGGACGCCACCCCCTTCCCCCGGACCCCCTCCCGCCTCCTCCCTTGAGCCGGCGGCCGCCCGACGGTCCGGGGGGACCTTCGGTCCCGGGGGGTTCGCCACAACGAATATAGACACCATTACGTTCCATACCCGCGTAAGTGGACGGAACGATGGCCGAAAGCCCACTGCCGGTAGATTCCCTCCCCCGCCCCGACGAGGTGCCGGCCGGGCGGGTCGCCCGCCGGAAGGTTAGATTGCTG
>JAKATE010000248.1 GCA_021828085.1 Thermoplasmata archaeon
GGGCCCCCCCTTCTTCGAGCAGTTCAAGGGACGGATCGTGAACACCCACCCGTCGCTCCTTCCCAGGCACTCCGGACCGGGAATGTACGGGCTTCGGGTCCACGAAGCGGTCCTCGCGGCCCACGAACCCACCACCGGCGCCTCCGTCCATGTGGTCACCCCTGAGGTCGACCGCGGCCCCGTCCTGGCCCGTGCCGAACTTCCGATCGAACCTGGCGAGACTGCGCAGCAGCTCTCCGACCGGCAGAAGCCCGTGGAGCATCGCATCCTCGTGGAGGTCCTGCGGCGCTTCGCGAAGGGAGAACTTCCGCTCCCGTATCCCACCGGGTAGCGAAGCATCGGTCCTCCCGCCCCGCACCGTGCGGGGCAGCAGCGCCTACGCAGGGTCTACGCCGCGGGAGCGAGCCGCGCGATGGTCGCGAGGCCCATCCCGGCGAGGAAACGGAGCGTGGTCCTCCGGGTCACCCAGAGGAACCTCACGTACACGCCCCAGGTCCATCCCTGGGTGTAGCGTCTGCGGGACTGCCGGAAGAACCCGGGCCCCTTCTTCCAAGGTTCCCGGACCGCGACGTATCCGCGGCTCGCGGTCCTGAGGTCGTCCCCGATCCGGTCCACGAGACAGCGCCGCACCTTCCCCTCCAGAAGCGCCTGACGCACGGCGACCACGTCGTCCGCGACGTTGACGTCCGGGTAGCCCGGAGTGCGCAGGTAGAAGGCCCGGTCCCAGACGAAGAGCTTCGTTCCGTCGGGGTCCGGGTCCCGTTCCCCCACCACGAGCACCATCCCTGTGCCGGGGTGTGCCTGGAGCGCCGCGACACCGGTCCGGATCGCTTCGGGACGGTAGCGGACGTCGGCGTCCACCTGTGTGATGACGACGGGGGCCCCGGTCTCGACGATCCCCCGGTGCCGCCCCCGGCCCATGCTGCACGGCTCGACGACCAGCCGGAGGGGCGAGCGCCCGGCGACCCCTCGAAGGTAGTCCGTCGTGCCATCGGTGGAGACGGCATCGACGACGACGAGCTCTCCGTCCTGGCCTAGGGAGGGGAGCACCGATGGGATCGCCTCCTCGATCCATGGGCGACCGTTCTTGACCGTCATGACCACGGCGAAGGCGGGGGCCTTCGGCGTGGAAGCCCCTGAGGGCGCGACCGGGGTCGCCGCAGAGAGTGACGCTGAGGGTGGGACTGAGGGAACGGAGCTCACGGGGACCTGCCTCCGAGAGGGAGAGGTGTAGGTAAGCGCTACGTTGGGGCGGGTCGGCCGGTCCCCACCTCGCACGGGGTCGTCGCCCTCTCCGGGAGCGACTGGAGAGTGGGGCTTTATCAGCCCGCTCCCGGGTCGGCTCTCCGATGACGTGGGAACCCCTGACCTACTCGTTCGACACGTGCACGTCCTGTGGAAAGGTCTCCGATGAGCTTCTCGTGCTCCGCCGAGGAGAGATCGCGGACGAATGGCTGTGCGATGGGTGTGCAGGACGTTTCCGGTCCGGCATGGGACACCTGGGACCCAACCAGGTCGTCGCCTCCTCCCCTCTCCACGTCTCGGACGACCCCATCTGCCCGTACCACCAGGGCCCCGAGGCCAACATGTGCAAGCTCCACAAGTGGGGCAACCGGCGCTTCCTTGCGGGCCTCGCCCGACAGGGCACCGGTCGGAACGTAGCCCGGTTCCCCGGGATCTGAGACCTCGGGGGGAAGAGGTCCCCCAAGACGGGGACCCGGTACGGTTCAGAGGAGATCGCCGATCGGCGTCATCTTGGCCGGGAGCGCCAACCGGAGCGTGTGGCGCGTGGTCTTCGGGGGCAGCAGCTTGGAAGCGCGGGCGTGGGCGAGGACCTCCTCCTTCGTGACCTTCCCCGGGTAGGGGGAGTCCGGCCACCGCTCCAGTTCGACGGCATCGCTCAGGTAGTCGATGACCCAGGCGGGGATCCGGCGCGCCCCCATGCGGCTCAGCGCCGCCAATCGGTGGTGGCCGTTGAGGACCACGTAGCCCTCCCTTGCAACGAGGATCGGCTCGCGCAGCCCGCCCTCCCGCTTCAGGTCCGAGAGGACCTCGTCGAGCACTGACGGGACGATCTCCTCGTGAGGGCGGAGCCTCTCCAGCGGGACGAGCTCGAAGACCGCCCCGTCCGGGAGGGGGGAGCGGACGTGCCGCGAGCGGGTAGAGGTCGTCGGGGGCGCGTTCACGACCCGCTCCTGAGGGCGCCGATCGCGCGGCGCACGTACACTCCGGTCATCTTCCGCCGGTAGTCGGGGGCGAGGAACGTGTTGTGCACCGGCCTCACGGCCTTGACGAGGTCCTCGGAAAGGGCCTTCACGCGCTCCTCGGACAGGCGCTCGCCGACGAGCGGAGAGGTCTGGGCCCTCATGAGCCGAGGATAGGTCTCGAGCCCCCCCAGCGCGATCTCGAGCCGTGCGACCTTGCCGCCCTTCTCCTCGAGCGCGACGGCCACTCCAAGCTCGGGGAAGTCGAAGGAAGGGCGCACCCGAAGCTTGCTGTACTTGGCCTTCAGGTGTTCGGCCCCCGGCGGGATCTGGACCCCCACCAGGAGCTCTCCTGGGCCGAGCTTGGTCCGACGGACCCCGTCCCCCTTCGGGTCGTAGAGGTCCGCGACGGAGACCCGGCGCCGGCCGTCAGGCCCCGCGATCTCGGCGTGGGCGTCCAGGATCGGA
>JAKATE010000249.1 GCA_021828085.1 Thermoplasmata archaeon
TCCCCGCGTCGGGGAAGACCACCTACTTCCGCTACCTCTCCGGCCACTTCGGGCTGAACCTGCCTCTGGTCTACGTCCCCAGCCGCTCCGGCTCGGTGATCCCCCTCTTCGGGGACATCGGGAACGAGGTGGTGATGGAGGAGACCACCTACGAGTCCGACCCCAACAACCCCGCCGCGGCGATGGACACCACGACGCGCCTCTACGTCAATCGGCCGATGGAGGACCCCACGCGGCTCTTCGTGGAGCTCGCGCAGGGACAGGAGGAGCAGGGGATCCTGACCAAGTATCCCCTTCCGACGAAGTACAACCAGTTCGTCGAGATGAAGCTCAACTTCCGGTACGGGGTCGCGGGGAACCTCGCCCAGGCGAAGCCGATGGTCCTACGGACCGTCGACGAGGCCGGGGGGATCATCTCGGACTACTTCACCTACGACCGCCTGTGGATCAACGCTCCCACCGAGGACGTCCCGATCGAGAAGTGCCGGGTCATCCCGCGCTTCGACACCTGGAAGCCCGACCGCCAGGAGCTCTGGCGACGCGGGCTCACCCTGATGGGAAGGTTCACCGTCGACGCCGACGGCATCATCCTTCTGCTCACCCCGCAGCTGGGCTCGCTCAGGGACAGCGCCCAGCAGGTGAACCTCGCGCGGGGGGTCTTCCGGTACGCGCGGCAGCGGGGCATCCCCGTGGTGATCGCGATCTCGAAGGCCGACCTGCTGAAGGAGTTCTACCTCGAGGTGGAACAGGTCCTGACCAATCGAGGGTACCTCTCAGGCTTTGACAGCAACCGGTTCCTCACCGAGCGCGACGGAAGCGGGCTCGGGAGCATCCTCGCCGCCCAGGAGGGCCGCGGGTTCTCCACGAAGGAGGACGCCTACCTGGTCGCCTCTGCGATCTCCACGGGAGAGGGACGACCTCTCCTCTACGGGGACACGGCGGACGTCGACCTCAACAACGGTGCGACCGCGGGAGTGCCCGTGATGGTCAACACGACCCTCCCCCTCGCTCGGATCTGCGAGCGTGTGCTGACCGAGCGCGGCGACCTGAGCTAGGGGCGGGGCATGGACGCGCCCAGGCCCGTGCCCGCTCCTGGGACCCCCACGGCTCCCTCGAGACCGGCCGCGGCGGGTCCGTCCGGCGGAAAGGACCGGGGACTGGTCTCCGTCGTCTGGTGCCGCCAAGTGGACAACGAGGCCGAGAGCCCGGGATACACGACGGTCCCCACGGAGTTCCCGGGCCGGAAGGAGACGCTGGACACCGTCCGGATCGTCGGGAACCTGGCGATCAACGCGGCCGACACCCACGACTACTGGGACCCGGACCCCACGAGCAAGCTCGCCTACTACCACAACCTGTTCCTCTATCCCGCGAACGGAGGGCAGTACCTCTGCCTGGGCCGGATGTTCCTCTCCACCGAGGACCGACCTCGGCTCGGGATGAAGACCCTCATCCTGGACGCCTCCGCACTGCTCGAGTCGGAGAACCTCGGGCTCGTCCTACGGCGATGGTACAACTCCATGGGCAACCCCGGCCGCGGCGCCCAGACGGAGGGGCGGGCCGACCCCGCGATGATGGACGCCCTCTCCGACGCGTTCGTGTTCCTACGGCTGGACCCCGGACGGCCGTTGGTAGGACTCGTCTCGGACAACTTCCACGACGCGGTCGAGGGAGTGCTCACGCTGCTCGAGCGCATGCCCTCCTCCGTCGCCCTTCTCGGAGGGTGTCTCATCTTCCCGTACTTCCTTCCCGTCGGTCGGGTCCAAGTGACAGAGCTTACCGAGACCTTCCCCCTGACCCTGGCCCTCGCCCGGATCCCTCGCAACGAGGCCGGGGGCGACCGCCACGTGAAGCGTGTCTCCGCATGGGCGGCCCAAGGCGTCCACCTCCTCGACCTGACCCAGGGGCTCTCCCCTGAGGTCCGTTCCCGCCCCGCGGCCGGCCCTCCGATCTCCTGGTGGTGCAAGGGGGACCGCCCGGAACTGATCAACGACCTGCGAAGGGCGGTCGACCGAGTCGAGCTCCCCCGGCTCCGTGAGTCGGAGCAGGAGGGGAACCTCCGGAGCGGGTCGGAGCGGCGACGGGAACTTGCCCGGCTCGCCTCCGCCATGAGCTCGATCACGCTGGCGCTGCAGAGACCTCCCTCGGAGCGTTCGACCTTGGGCGTGGAGATCCTTCGCACCGTGCAGCCCTACCTCCAAGCGCTCTCCGCGACGGCCGGGTCTCCCGCCGAAGGGGTACGCACCCCGGGAACCCTTCCCGAAGCCCCCTCCACCGGGCCTGCCGCGCCGTCCGTGGTCCCGGTGGGCGGCATCGTCGTGACCCCGCCCTTGGGCATGCCCCCGAAGAGTTCCAGTTCGCAGGAGGAGCCCCCCTGGCGCAGGGCTCCTCGGCTCCGTCCGGAGCGGTCGGAGGTGGTGCCCGTCCCTCGGGGGGCCCCCGGGGGCGAGGGGCCCCCCGGGGACGAACGGGTGGGCGCCGGGTCGGCGGCCGCACCTCCCGTGCCACCGGGCGTCGACCGAAACCCGCCGGACGGCGACCTCGCCGAGGCGTCGCCGCCCCCCGCCGCGGTGCCCGGGCTACCGCCCGCGCTCCTCGAAGAGCTCCGGTCGTACATCGACTCCCGGATCGGCGAGTCCCGCGTGCGCGTGGGCGACCACGGACAGATTGGA
>JAKATE010000250.1 GCA_021828085.1 Thermoplasmata archaeon
GCCTTCGACCGTCCTCTCTGGGCGCCCTGGGACCGGGTGGCCTGGGTCGCCGCGGCCGCCGTCCTTCTGACGGGGCTCGCCCGGCTGGTCTACTTCACCCTCGTGGCCTACAAGCGCCACAATTTCACCGGGGCCTCGACGCCCCAGAACGCGATGTGGATCCTGGTCCTGCTGCTGCTCTTCCAGGTCCCAGGCTTCCTGGGGGAGGAGCCGGCCCTCTTCTTCCTCCTCGTCCTCGCGTTCGTCCCCCTGATGGTCCTCCCGATATCCTACCCGAAGCTCCGGAAGGGGGCGCCGCTGCGAGGGGTCTCGGCGGCCATGGCGCTCGCGCTGACGGTGGCGCTCATCTCCTCGAACTTCCTGCGGTGGGGTGGGCCCCTCCTGTGGCTCTTCAGCGCGGCGGCGACGGTCGTCTCCTTCGCCCTGCTTGTCCTTTTCTATCTCGCGGGCCCCCTGGTGACCCCGAAGGAGGTGGAAGCTCCCCCCCATGGTCCGTCCCCCGCGGCGTAAGCGGTCCGACCGGCTCCCCGCCGACCGCGAGCAGGCCCTCTTCGAGGCCGGGATCAAGCTCGGCGGGCTGTTCCACCAGTTCATTGGCGTGCCCGTCGCGCCCAAGACCGCGCCCTCCCTGGCGCGCGCGATCGAGGAGGCGGTGGGCCTTCAGCCCTTCGTGCGGCAGGTCCGGGTGCGGATCTCCCCCGGGGCCGAGGGGAAGGGCGGGACGGGAAGGTTCGGGTACCACTACCTCACCGCAAAGATGATCGACGCCGTGATCGAGGTGCGGGTCGGCGCTTCGACGGTCCGGGCCCGGCTCGCCTTCCGCAAGGAATTGAACTACCCGCTGATGGAGGTCCTGGCGGCCACCGGAGAAGCCAGGTCGCCTCCTCGCCGCAGCTCCCAGCGGTGAACGCGGACGGCCGACCCTCCCACGCATGAAGCGCGGACCGTGTTCGTTGGGTTCACGTCTCTCGCGTCTCCACTGTCTCGACCGGCCACCATTCTCGGGAACTTCGGTCGGCTCCTGGGTCGATGCGGCCGCCCTCGTGCCGTGTCGGCTCCGAGGAAGGCTCAGACAAGTTCGGCCGGCGTCGGAGAGCTGACCTCGAGGAGATCGAGAGATCCAGCTTCGGGAAACCCTAGCGGGCTCTGGTCACTCCCGCGAGCGCAGACGCGCCCCAGGACCGGCCTTAGCCGCTATCCCCGCCGCTCCCACCATCGCCCCCGCCACCGTCGCCGCCCGTAGAACCTCCGGTGTTGTTCGTCGGCGAGGTCGGCACCGGGGGCGCTGTGGGGCCGGGGCTCGTCCCTGGCACCGACGTGGCTCCCGAAGAGTGGGTCGCGTGGCTGAGGGAGGGGACCAGCGGGAGGATCAGCGCAACTGCCCCGATCGCGATCAGCATCACCAGCGGCTTGGTTGGGACACGCATGCACGGTCCATGCGCGGGGTGGAGGATACCCCTTTTGGCGCACGCCCCGAACGAGACGCGAGCGTCGGCCCGGCCTCGATAACGCCGACGTTCGGACCGTGCGCCAGGTCGTTCGGACCTTGCGCCAAAAGGCACCTCATTGCACGGAATCTGGGAGCATCTGTATCGCCCGTGCGGTGAGCAAGAATGCCACGACCGAACCCTGGAGGTCGGCCGGTGAACCGCTCGACGATGCCCAGCTAGGTGACCCTGAATGTCTGCAAGACCACGGCGGCTCCGCCCTCAGCACCGGTCCGGCGAGGAGCGTGCGAGAGCCTCCGCTCCCGGCACCCTCGATTCCTCGATCTGGAACCGGTCGCTGGTGCTGGGGCTCGCGGGGCTTCTGCTCTTCTCCGGCTACGGGGCCTTCCTTCCGGCCCACATCCGCTGCGCACTGCCCGGCGCCGTGGGTTGCCCGGGGGGCCTGCTGCCGTTCGCCGCGCCGGCGCCAGCCGGAGCCACGCAGCAGTGGTTCAACGTCATCGCCTACGACTACGGGTTCTGGGTCACCGACACGGTCTCGGGGGCGAACGACTCCTCCGCGTGGCCGGTGTACGAGGGATGGACCGTCAACGTGAACGTGACCAGCTTCCCGCCCAACCCCTCCGTCGGAGGGGTGAACCAGCACGGAGTGGGCATCGACATCTCCGGGAGCGGGAACGTCTTCAGCGTCTCCGGCCCCGTGGGGTCCTGGAACCAGGGGAGCTTCGTCGCCCCCACCACGCCCTCGACGGGGAACCGGGTGTACTGCACGATCTACTGCGGACCGGGCCACTCGAGCCAGGTCGCGCACATCCTGAACGTGGTCCCCCCGCCGAACGTCCCCACCGCGACCGCCTCGGGAACCCCGACCTCCGGCGCGGCACCCCTCGCCGTCACCTTCCTGGGCAGCGCGGCCGGTGGGAGCGCGCCCTACACCTACCTCTGGAACTTCGGGGACGGCTCGCTCGGGTCGGCCGCGCCCTCCCCCCAGCATGTCTACAACGTGTCGGGGGCCTACTCCGCCAAGCTCACGGTGACCGATTCGACGGGGGTGAGCGCGATCGCCACCGTCGCGGTCTCGGTCCAGGCGGCGAGCCACCTGGTGGTCTCGGCCTCCGGGTCCCCGCTCTCCGGGAGGGAGCCGCTTCCGGTCACTCTCTCGGCGAGCGCCACGGGGGGAGCGCCTCCCTACGCGTGGGTCTGGGACTACGGTGACG
>JAKATE010000251.1 GCA_021828085.1 Thermoplasmata archaeon
CGCGGGCGAGCTCGGTGTTCGTGGCCGTTCCGTTCGCAAGGAGGGCCATCAGCAGCCCCCGCTCGTGTGCGCTCAATTCGACCAAACCTCTCGCCTATCCCAGGAGTCCCGGTTGTTTCTCCTTCAAAACCAAACAGCATAGGGGAGCACGCATATTGAAACTCATCGGTGCCCGGTGACGGGGCATTCGGGCGAAACGGCCGCAGCGGCGGGCGTCTCGCCGGCCTCCGAGCCAAGGGCTCGACTCGGGGCCGCGCAGAGACCTTCCCAAGCGTGCCGGGGGCCGGGGCCACCTCTGACGGATCAAATCGCGAAAGGGGCGCTCCCCCCCTTGCTCCCCTCTCCGCGCTCGCGAACCCTTCTTCCGGGCTAGGCACGGTCGGCCGCGGGGGCCATGGTCCGGGCCGCGTGCGTGATGAGGAGCGTGCCCGGGACCGCTGGGAGCATCAGGATCGTCCACAGGACAAGGGGGTTCGGGAACAGGCTCAGGCCCGCGGTCCCCCAGAGCGTCGCCAGAAGGTAGCCAATCCCTGTAACGGCGCTGAACGCGCCGTTGTAGGCCCCCCGCTCGGTGAGGGGTGCCAAGTTCGAGGGCAATGTGCTGTACGGGACCGCCTCGACGTTCTCCCCCATCGTGAGGAGGAACACCACCCCGAAGAAGACCTCGAGAGGGAAGAGCGACCAGGTGTCCGCGGCGGCGAGAAGGAAGAACCCCACGACGTAGAGCAACAGCCCCAGGAGGGCGAAGGTCGTGTGGCGCCGACCGCGGGCCATGCGCGTGGTCCAGGGCTGGGCGACCACCACCAGCACCCCGTTAAGGGAGAGTCCGAGACCGAGCCACCCGTACGAGATGTGCATGATCGAGTTCACGAAGAGGGGGAAGACCACAGACCACTGGCCTGTCACGAGCGCGAGGAGCGACATCCCAACGGTCAGCTCGAGGAAGGTGCGGTCCCGTGCCATCGCTCCCAGGCGCGCTCTCGGACCGCGGTGGGTAGCTCGGTCGCGTCTCACGACGGCCCCGGTCCGTCGAGCATCTCGGATCCGCGAGTCCTCGGCAGATGGGTCGAGGACGAGGACCAGGTAGGTTGTTGAGGCGAGGAGGACCGCCGTCCCGAGGTAGACCACGAGGGCGAAGCCCAGGGCCGAGATCAGAAGCCCACCCGCTGCGGTCCCTGCGGCGAACCCCGCGTTGTGTCCGATCCGCTGCCACATGAAACCCTCGGTGCGCGCGTGGCCCTCGGCCAGGTCGGCGAGGTAGGCGGAGTTGGCGGGGTTCCCCAGGCTCGTGATGATCGACCCCGCGAACGCGGATCCGACGACCCCGGCGAGAGATCCGACGGAGATCGACCATCCCAACACCGCGAAGGCGGCCACCTCCCCGACGAGGGTCCAGAGGAATACCGACCTCCGCCCCAGCAGGTCGGTGAGAAGCCCTCCCGCCATCGAGAAAGGCACCGATACCGCTCCGAAGAGGAAGAGCAGCAACCCCACCATGGCATATCCGATCAGAAGGACATTGTGCAAGTAGAGCGCGAGGAACGGCCCGAGGAGGGAGGTCCCCAGTGCGCGGACCGCAGCCCCTATCGAGAGCGCGCGAAGGTTCCGGTCCACGGTTCTCACGCTCCGGGTCGTGAGGGCGGCCGGAGGTCGAGGGCCGCGCCGGAGGTTCCGGAATGCAGCCCTGCGCGCAGGTTCCGTTCCGAAAAAGAACCCCTCGTTGAAGAGGGGTCCGCGAGGAAGCCTCCCACGCCATGGGGCCAAGCGAGGGAGACCAGCTGCCCGAGCGCAGGTGCGAGGACGGTCCCCGCGGACACCAGGGGACCCGGGCTGCGAGTACCTTCCCCGCTCCATGGCCGGCGAGGGGGCGGCGTCTCGGGCCCGCCGCTCCTTCGCCGCGACGGGGCCGACGTAGCTGGTCGAGGGCTGTCCCGTTCGTCGCCTGCGCGATACTGTTGCTGGCGGGCATCGCGGTCGGCCGCTCGGCCCTGGTGGCAACGCTGGAGGGGGCGTTCGAGCTCCCTCCAGGCGCCCTTCCCGCGAACTCCGCGGGGGGGTCCGCCCTCTCCGTTCAGGACAACGGAGCCACGGCGCAGCTCACCCTTTGGGCCGCCCCCGGCGTCCCGACCTACTTCCTCCCCGCGCTCCTCTTCGTCGTGCGGGCTTCGACGCCCCCCCAAGGGGGCAGTGCACACGCGTCGCTCACCGTCTCCCTCGTCTCCGGCGAGGAATCGCTCCCGGCCGGCGAGGAGCTCTATGCGCTCGTTGAGCCCTACGCGTCCCCACCGTCCTCTGAACTTAGCGCCGCCTCGTTTGTTCCGGGAGGCGAGCTTCGGGCTCCCCAGAACAACCCGTCGGCCGATGCCCGTTCCCCCTTCGATGGCCTGTCCTGGGGGATGGACGTCGACTCCTCGGGAATCACATGGGTGGGGTCTTCGGCGTCGATAGGCTTTTCCCTCACCGCAGGGGGCGAGGGTGCGCTCGCGTTGTCGGTCGGGGTCCTCCTCGCCGGGGAGGGTTCCGAGCCTTCTCCCGTCTCCTTTACCCTGACGATCACGCTAGGCTCCCCCGCCATCTGAGGGGAGATTGGACCCGCGAAGGGTCGGCGAAGGGACGACTTTCCGTGGAAACATGTCATTGGGTCAATATC
>JAKATE010000252.1 GCA_021828085.1 Thermoplasmata archaeon
GAGATTGCGAGACGTGTCGTTACCTCCCCGTCTCGAGTGGAGCAGCCCACGAAAGCTCATGAGGAGACAAGACCATGAACGGATGAGCTCGAAAAGACGGCGGACCCTGTTACGTGTCTGTGCGAGCCGTCAAGCACGGTCGACGGGTCCCCCGGCGCATCGGATTCCCCGCCTTCGCGAGGGAATCCGATGTCTGAGAACACCCAGAACCCCGCGGCGAAGCGACCCGAGACGAGCGTGGAGGCCTCCCCATGAGGCTGCGAACGGTGACCGGCAATCGGTACGAGACCCGGTGCCAGTGCGGTTCGTGCTCCGAGGTCATCCCGCCGTCGGACTCGGTCAAGGTCGTGATCGACTACGACTCATCCCCTCGCGGGGCGTAGGTCGCCCCCCTCCATTCGGCGGCTCGGGGACGAGTCTTGCCTCGAGACCGGGGGGAGCCGTCGCGGGTCTCTCGGCCTGGACCTGCCCTCGTGGTCAGGTGCCCCTTCGAACCGGGCACTGTCGCCCGCGCTTCGGCCGAGACGAGCAAGAAGGGAGAACGGGTAAGTAGACCCTTCACGGTTCTTCGAACCGTGTTACTCCGCGGGGCGACAGCAATCCTCGCCTTGATCGCAGCGATCACCGTTCTCTCGCCTACGAGCTCAGCGGGAGCCTTCGTAGGCGAGGAGGCGCAGCTCGCCTCTGCGAGTCCTCTCTATCACTGGACGAACCTGACGACGCCATCGGCGTGCTGCGGACCTGTGGCGTACGACCCGTCGAACCGCAGTGTTGTCTCCCTCGGACCCCCGACTCGGCTCTTCGACAACGGAACATGGGGGGGTTATCACCCGGGCTCGGCCATTACTCTGCAATGGAACGGCACCAACTGGGTCCCTTTCTCTGCGGCCTACGACGCCCGCGCAGGAGCAATCCTCGCGCTCGCCCTCACTCCCTGCCGGTCCGCTCCCTGCCCCTTGGAGATCACCCTGTGGTCGTGGAGCGATTGGAACTGGACATTCCTCGGGCTCGTTCCCCAGGGGCTCTGGGCAGGAGCGCACATCGTCTATGACTCGGAGGACGGATACGCCCTCGTCTCCGGCGCCGGCACTTCGAATGCGACCCACCTGGCCCCGGAGCTGACCTGGACGTACGAGGCGGGCCTCTGGACGAATGTCACGGCCACCGCCGGCTCGCCCCCCTGGGGTGCCTCCGCGTGGGCAGACGATCCAACGGCGGGTTACGTGGTGGCCTTCGGGGGCTGCCGAGACTGGCCCTGCACCGGTACCATCGGCGAGACCGCGACGTTCCACGGAGGGGCCTGGACCAATGGCACCTCTCGATGGCCGACCGCTCCCGCGCCGCGCGCGGGCGAGGCCATGGCCTACTTCAGCGGGTGCGGCTGCGTTGTCCTCTTCGGTGGTTACGGGAATGGGGGGTACTCTCGGGAGGCCTATCGCAACGACACATGGACGTTTGGCCCGGGCGGGTGGACCAACGCCACTGCGAACGGCCCCAGCCCTCCTCCCCAGTTCTTCTCCAACGGTGGGATGAGCGACGACCCCATCAACGACGCGGTCGTGATCTTCGGTGGGGTCTCTCGGGGAACGGCCGGCGGGTTCTGGGCCTGGGGGAACTACACGGCCCCAAGACCCACCGCGACCCCGCCCACCTTTCCTCCTCTCTTGCTCCTCGGGATTGCCGTGCCCGCCGCGATTGTCGCACTGATCGTTCTGCTCCTTCTCGTGCGCCGGCGAAGGCGGCGAAAGGTGGAGCCAGCCGCGCCGTCTCCCCCCTCGACCTGGGCCTGAGCACCTGCCACCACGCGCCCGTTCTCACCTCCCTCTGCGAGGTGAGAACGTGCCAAAGCACATCTCCAACGAGCCGCCCACGCCGAACGAACCCCCCGCCAGGGGGTCCGACGCATGAGGCTTCGGACCATTACGGGCACCCGCTGGCCCGCGAAGTGCGCCGACGGGTGCGGGACCCTCATCCCCCCGGGCCCTGAGGTCAAGGTGGTGGTGGACTTTGAGTCCCACCCGAGGAAGACCTGGATCCCTGAGCACAGCCCCGACGCGGGGACCTGGAAGGGGAACGGGTCGACGGTATCGGACGCATCCTCTCGGGACGCGTCCTCCCTCCGACGGCCCAACTGCCCCCTGTCCTCGGCCCAGCCCGCGCCGACGAACGGCAGCAACGGCCACTCAGCCGGGTTCACGCCCGCGAACGCCCTCCCAGCCGCGCCTTCGGCTCCCCCGGCCCCGCCGGCGCCTCCGAAGGCGCCACAGCCGCCCCCACCCCTGGCTCTGCTGGCCTCGACCGGGGGCGCGGACGCGACTCCCAACCCCGCCTCCGGGGTCCCATGGGCGACGGCGAGCCTAACCTTCAACGCGGGCAGCTTTGAGAGCGCCCGAGCGGGTCTGGCCGACTACGCCCAGCCCGGGGAGACTTGCGAGCAGCTGCGGGCGCGGGTCAACCGCCTGGTCCTGGAGGACCTGGAGCGATCCGTCCGTGCGATGCGAGAGCTCCATGAACGCCTGGGCGACGCGCCCATTCGAACCTCTTCCCCCGCCCGCGCGGCGGGGGCCCCTTCGGGGGCTTGCTCTCCTCCCAGGATGATCGTCCCGTCGGCCCCCCCGACGGCGGAGGGGGCGTCGCCC
>JAKATE010000253.1 GCA_021828085.1 Thermoplasmata archaeon
AGCGTCCTGCGGGTGGGCTCGGCCAGGACCCCGCGTGTCCCGGTCGCCACGATGTCGGCCGGGAAGGAGAGGAAGACGGTCCCCTCGCGGTCCTCCGCCATCCCTTCGAGGATCTCGTAGGCCTGGGCCAGGCCTTTCGCCGTGAACCCGCCGGCGAGGTCGAAGGCGCGAAGCATCCGACGGGGAGAGGTGAGGTCCGAGGGTGTGAGGTCGCGGACCGGTCGTCGGGGAGGCATGAAGAGGCGAAGCTATCGGAGGCATAAGCCCGCCGCCCTTGAGGAGATAAGCCCGCAACGGTGACCTCCCCCCCTCGATGCAGGGCCCCGCGACCACCCCCCTCCCGCCTTCCCGGGCCACCCTAGCGTCGCTGCGGGGCGGCCTTGAGGTCCTTCGGACGTTCCCGTCCTCCCCTCCCCGGGAGGGACCATCTCCCTCCACCGCGGAGATCCTGCAGACGACGGAAGCGACCCTGCGTACCCTCCGCAGCGATATCGAGCGGCTCGGGCCGTGGACCCGGGAGTTCGTCGGCTCCTCGCTCGTCACCACCATGGCGACCAAGGCGGTGGACGAGGCCCTCGACGCACTGACGTTCCACCTGCACCACCTCGGGCAGCCCGCCGCCACCGTTTCGGCGCTGATCGAGCGACCGGTGCACCTCGCGGCCGCACGGGTGGAGGCGATCCTCGCGCTCATGCCCGGTCACGTGCAGCTCGCCCGCAGGATGAGCGACCGTGAGCGCAGCCTCCGTGAGAGGGCGCGAGGGCTCCCGTCGCGCCTGCGTCGGCGGTTCTACGTCGGGTTGTTCGTCGGCTCGCTGTTCCTCCTCTCCGTCGTCGTCGGGGCGGTGATCCTTCTCGTGCCTTCGTTCGCTTCGGCCTCCGGGGTCGCGGGGGCGATCGCCCGCTACGCCCCGGTGAGCGCCAGGATCGTCCTCGTCGCGGTCCTCTTCTTCACCGGTATCCGCCTCATCCTGGGCTCCCTCTGGTTGACCCGGACGATCTCCATCCTGCCGCAGTACGAGGAGCGCCGGGTCCACGCGGCCAAGGCCGGGATCCGACGACGCGAGCACGAGGTGCTGGAAGGCCTGTCTCCCCGACGGACCGTCCCCGAGACGTGGTCCTCCCCCAACCCCGAGCGGCCGCGGAAGGCGCTGGAGCGCGAGGCCCCTCCTCCCTCGGAGTGACCCGTGTGCGGGACGTCCCGCAGTCCCCGCGTGCGCGGGGGTGGAGGTGGTGCGGCTAGAGCTGGGGGAAGGCGAGCCCCAGGGTCCAGCTGTGGAAGAGCAGGATGTAGGCCAGTGCGTATCCGGCGATCCCGAACCCGTTGAGGAAGGGGAGGCCGGCCTGGGGGTTCCCCCGGGAGACCAGGTACATCAGAATGCCGTAGCCGATCAGAGACCCCAGCATCGCCGCGAGCGCCACGATGAGGTTCGCAGGGACCCCGTGCAGGAACGGGGAGACGTGGCCAACGTAGACGAACGCGCTCACGACGAGGACCCCGGGGATGACGACGTCGCCCAGTCCCATGAACGTGGCCTCGCGCTCCTCCGGGGCGGCCTTCACCTTCGCGCGGGCCTCCTTCATGGAAGGGCTGTGGGTGTAGTCGAAGGAGGGCTCGGTGGGCATGACCAGCAGGATCGGGAGCTTCATGTCCGACACGACGTCGGCGAGCGAGACCATGTGCTTCGTGCCGTAGACCGCGACGGCGTCGTAGATCATGAGCGCGACCAGGAGCAGCAGGACGGGCAGAAGCCCGAGCGAGATCCCCAGGATCGCGGTGAGGCTCCCGGCCGCGAGATAGCCCACGGTGTCGACGACGTACCACTGGGGTTCGAGCAGGAGCAGCAGGAAAACGAGGGACGTGATGAACGCCCCCAGGTAGAACCCGAGGTCGATGAGGGCGAGACCCCCGGCGGTGTAGAAGGGCCCGGGGAGGATGAGGTCCAGCGTCGGACCCATCGTGAAGACGAGAGAGAGGCTGATCGCGAAGAGGATGAAGTACCGGATCATCGACACCCGGCTCGGCGCGTACTTGGCGATCCCCAGGATGATGAGGGGGATCGCGACGATGGCGACGATGAACGGCAGGATGTTGGTGACGGAGTTGGGGGAGGCGTTCGTCTGCAGCCCCGCGTGGATGTAGGGGGCCGCCAGGGCGAGCGCCGTGAGCTGGGAGCCCACGTAGAGGCCCAGGAGTCCCAGGCTCTGGAGGGACCGCATGTTCGATGACGGGGCCCCTATGGCTCCAGGGTCCCGAACCCGGTGTTCCCTACGACCTTCGTGATCTTCACCCGGACCGTGACGCCCTTCTGGCGCGCGCCGGTGACGAAGATGACGAAGCCCTCCTTGCGGGCGACCCCGTCACCTCTCCTGCTGATGTCCTCGATGGGGAGACGGTAGATCTCTCCGACGATGACGGGCCCCTTGGGCTTCTCGGCCATCGCCACACGCCGGACATGAACGGGCCGCTGCGCACCGCAGGCCTCGCACACGAGCATCGGGACGCGTCCCGCCTTGTCCAGGTGCGTGTCGGGACGGTGGCACTCGCTGCACATCACGAAGCGCTCGGTGTACTCCCGGATCTTGGTGGCCATCTGCTCCTG
>JAKATE010000254.1 GCA_021828085.1 Thermoplasmata archaeon
GTAGGCCACGTCGAAGGTGGCGCCCCCCCAGACCTCCTGCTAGCGGTACCCGACGGCGTCGAGGGACTCTATGGCGGGGAGCATGTGCCGGGTCCGCATCCGGGTCGCGATGAGCGACTGGTGCCCGTCGCGCAGGACCGTCTCGGTGATCTCGACCAGGGGCCTCCCTTCCCTCCCCTAGAGGGGGATGTTCCCGTGCTTCTTCGCCGGCTGCTCCTCGCGCTTCGTGGCGAGCGTCTCCAGGCCGGCGAGCAGCCGCGCCCGGGTCTCCGCCGGGTCGATCACGGCATCGAGGTACCCGCGCTCCGCGGCCAGGTACGGGTGGAGGAACTCCTCCCGGTACCGGGAGATGAAGGAGCGGCGCACCCCTTCGCGCTCCCCCTCCGGCGCCTCGGCGATCTCCCGCCGGAAGAGGATGTTCACCGCCCCCTCCGCGCCCATCACCGCGATCTCGCTCTGCGGCCAGGCCAGGTTGAGGTCCCCGCCGATGTGCTTCGAGCACATCACCACGTAGGCGCCCCCGTACGCCTTGCGCAGCACCACGGTGAGCTTCGGGACGGAGGCCTCCGCGTACGCGTAGAGGAGCTTCGCGCCGTGGCGGATGATGCCTCCGTACTCCTGCTGGGTCCCGGGGAGGAAGCCCGGGACGTCCACGAAGGTGATGAGCGGCACGTTGAAGGCGTCGAGGGTGCGGACGAAGCGCGCCCCCTTCTCCGAGGCCGAGATGTCGAGGCAGCCGGCGAGGTGCGCCGGCTGGTTCGCGACGAAGCCCACGCTCCGTCCCCCGAGACGCCCCAGGAGCGTGAGGAGGTTCGGGGCCCAACGCGGGAAGATCTCGAGCAGGCTCCCGGGGTCCGCCACCCCCTCGAGGACGCGGTGGGCGTCGTACGGCTGGTTGGGGTCGGACGGAACGATGCTCCCCAGTCCCTCGGCCGACCCGGCGGGGGGCTCCCGGGCGGGGGCGAGCGGGGGGTCCTCCAGGTTGTTGGAGGGGAGGTAGCCGAGCAGCCGGCGGGTGAGGGCGATCGCCGCGGCCTCGTCGGGGGCCACCAGGTGCGCCACGCCGCTCAGGGTGGCGTGGGTGTCGCTCCCGCCGAGGGCGTCGAAGCTCACCTCCTCGCCCGTGACGGCCTTGATGACGTCGGGGCCGGTGATGAACATGTGGCTCAGCCCCTCGGCCAGGATGATGAAATCGGTCATGG
This sequence comes from Thermoplasmata archaeon, assembly GCA_021828085.1. Taxonomy (GTDB): domain Archaea; phylum Thermoplasmatota; class Thermoplasmata; order Lutacidiplasmatales; family UBA184; genus JAKATE01. The sequence continues at coordinate 1,203 of JAKATE010000254.1, forward strand.
CGGGGGAATAGACCGCCCCCCCGGCGCACGGACCGAGGACGAGGGAGATCTGCGGGACGACACCGGAGTAGAGGACGTTCCGGTGGAAGACCTCGCCGTAGCCGCCGAGGGAGACCACGCCCTCCTGGATGCGCGCCCCGCCGGAGTCGTTGATGCCCACGACAGGAGCGCCGATGCGCTCGGCGAGCTCCATGGCCTTCACGATCTTCTGGGCGTGCGCCTCCCCCAGGGAGCCCCCGAAGACGCTCCCATCCTGGGCGAAGCCGACGACGGTCCGTCCCTCCACCCGGCCCCAGCCGGTCACCACCCCGTCGCCGAGGGGGCGGCGCTCCTCCATCCCGAAGCCGCGGACCCGGTGCGTCACGAGCTGGTCGAGCTCGGTGAAGCTCCCCGCGTCGAAGAGCGCCTGGAGCCTCCCCCGGGCGCTGAGGGTCCCCGGTCCCCGGCGCTTCTGGTTCGCGGAGGACTCCTCCTCCACCTTGCGCTGGAGCGCCTGGAACCGGGCGAGGGGATCGGGGGTCGGGGGGCGCTCCACGTTCCGCCCCGGCGGGGAAGGGGGTGGGGTCCCGCTCACCAGCCCTCCCACTCGAGGTCCCCCTGGGAGAGGCGATGGGTGCTCCCCTCCGGAGAACGGACCAGCGCCTCCCCTTCCTTCCCGAGACCGAGGAAGAGGCCCTCCCCTCCGGCCCAGCGGACCGCCCGTCCCCGGCCCCAGAGCCAGGGGTCGACGCGTCCGACGACCCGGCGGGCCGCGTCCTCGGGGGCGAGGGTGGCCGGGAGGGAAAGGAGCCCTTCCGCGAGCTCCCACACCAGGTCCTCGACACCTGTGGGTCCGACGGCCATCTCCGCGAGGAACCCCACGCGCTCTTGAAGCCCCGCGGGGAGGGAGGGGGGACGGGCCACGTTCACTCCCACCCCCACGACGGCGACGGGCTCCTGGCCCGGGACGGAGAGCACATCGACGAGGATGCCCCCGAGCTTCCGTGCGCCAGGGATGTCCTCCCGCACGACGAGGAGGTCGTTCGGCCACTTGATCCAGAGCTGGGGGGAGGCCCGGCGCTGGAGGCGGTCGCGCACTTCGGCCCCCGCGGCGAGGGAGAGGAGCGGGAGACGGGCGGAGGGGACCCGGAGGAGCAGCGAGAAGTACGCCCCTCCCCGGGGGGAGTACCACTCCCTCCCCGCCTGTCCCCGGCCCTCGCTCTGCTCCTCGGCCCAGAGGAGCGTACCCGCCGGGGCGCCTTCCCTTGCCCGCTCCAGCGCTGCCGTCTGGGTGGAGGGGAGGCTCGCGTAGCGCTCCAGTGAGAGGCGGGCCCGGGACATCCCTTCCGACCTCATCGCGTCGGGAGGGGGGGATCCTCCGGTGGGGCAGGGGGAGGTTCGAGGCACGACGTCGTCGCGT
>JAKATE010000255.1 GCA_021828085.1 Thermoplasmata archaeon
GACGCCCACGTCCTCCAGGGGGTGGTCCATCAGGACCGCCTGGGTGATGACGCGCATCCAGCCGGTGTACTTGTGGTAGGTCTCGCCCTCGCACCACTCGAAGATCATCCGCAGGTGGGTCCGGCCCTCTGGGGTGGAGTAGTACCACGCCTTCAGCGCGGAGCCGAGCCAGCCGGGGCTGCGGTCCTTGAGCTCGACGGCCTTGACCGCCGGGAAGTCGAAGGTCTCCTTGAAGGACCACTTGTACGGGAACTCCGTGAAGGTGGCGAAGAGGGTCTGGGTGGGCTCCATCGTGAGGTGGACGGAGAGGTCCTCGAACAGGTTGTGGACCTCCCAGAAGTCCTGAAGCAGCCGGCGGTTGAGGGCGGCCCGGCGCGCCGGGTCCTCCACGGAGCTCGTCGAGAGCTGCCGCTTCGCCTGCACGATCTCGGTGCGCAGCGTGGAGAGGAAGTCGTCCTCCGGAAGGGCCACGGCGGTCGCGACGTTCGGGGATTCCTCATCGGGCGGCATCGGGGCCTTCATCCTCTCTTTCCTGGGTCTTCCGCGGGGCATGCGAGAACCTAGAACGCCGACGGCTACAGGCATGGGGTAGAAGCGCTTTTCGCCCGCGATCTGGGCACCGGGGGGACGCCTTCCGAGGGAGGAGGGCTCCGGGACGGGCCTCCCGCGGCGCAGGACCCCTGGGCGGAGAGGTGCGACGTGCAGGGGCCGCCCGGGGCTGCGGGGGGCTCCCGCGAGCGACGGCGGGCCGGCTCGCGCGGGAGTTCGTCCGTGCCGCTCAGTAAAGGATGGAGGGAGGGGTTCGGTCACGGAAGGATCGGGAGTCGGACGGAGGCCGGAGCCTGGCGGAATTCTCGCGTGCCATTCTCTGGCACGGGGGCTTAAATACCCACCCGGGAATCCGAAGACCGACAAGGCCAGGGCCGGGAGGACCTCGATCCTCGCGCCCCGCATTACGGAGATGACTCTCATGCTTACAGCGTGGTTCTTCCGCCGATTCGGGGCGCGTCCCGATCGAGCGTAACCTCAGACCCCCGCCTCGGTCATCCTCCCCCACTTCGGGGAAGGACAACACAGAGGAAAGGAAGCACCATGAACGTAGACCCAACCGCGACGAAATACATGATCCGGGCCCGCATCACGGCCGATGGCGTCATCGAGAAACCCGATGTCGTCGGGGCCGTCTTTGGCCAGACCGAAGGGCTCTTGGGCGACGAGCTCGACCTGAGGGACCTGCAGAAGAGCGGCCGTGTCGGCCGTATCGAAGTGGAGATCGACTCCCGAAAGGGCAAGAGCGAGGGCGAGGTCCTGATCCCGTCCTCCCTGGACCAGGTGGAGACCGCGATCCTGGCGAGCGGACTGGAGACCGTCGACCGCATCGGTCCCTGCAAGGCCCGGATCGACGTCGTCGCCGTCGAGGACGTCCGGAAGGTCAAGCGCACGAAGATCGTCGACCGCGCGAAGGCCATCCTCGCGAGCATGCAGGAGGAGGCCAAGGAGGTCGGGTCCGACCTTGCGGAAGAGGTCCGAAGCGCCGTTCAGGTGGCGGACATCGTCTCCTACGGGAAGGACCGTCTCCCCGCCGGGCCCAACATCGACTCCTCCGACGCCATCATCATCGTCGAGGGGCGCTCGGATGTCCTGCAGCTGCTCCGCTGCGGGATCAAGAACGTCATCGCGGTGGAGGGGACGAGCGTTCCCGAGACCGTCAAGGACCTCTCCCGTGGCAAGACCGTCACCGCCTTCACCGACGGTGACCGCTCCGGGGAGCTGATCCTCCGCGAGATGCTCCAGACGATGGACGTCGACTTCGTGGCCCGCGCTCCGCGCGGCCAGGAAGTGGAGATGCTCCCGTCGAAGGCCATCCTGAAGTGCCTGCGGAACAAGATCCCCATCGCCCAGTACCTCGAGATGACCGGCTTCGAGGCCACGGGAGCGACCCGCAGCGGCGAAGGCGGCCGTGGCGGGGGCGGCGACCGCGAAGAAGGCGGTCGCGGACCTCCTCCCCAGCACCGACGCGACGAGGGCGGCGACCGGCGCGGACCTTCGGGCCCGCCCCCCGGACGTGGCCCGGGCGGCCCCGGCGGCGCCATGCGTGCCCCGCCTCCCCCACCCCCGCCCCCCCCGGCGCTCTCTCCCCGGCTGTCGAAGCTCTTTCAGGACCTCTCGCAACTGGAGAACCCGTCCCGCGCCAGGCTCCTCGGTGAAGGCGACGCGGTCCTAGCGGAGATCCCGGCGAAGGACGTCGTCGACGCTCTGGCGCAGCCTGGGGCTCCCGTCCGCACGCTCATCTTTGACGGCGTCGTGAGCCAGAGGCTCCTGGACGTCGCCCAGGAGAAGGGCGTGGTCGAGCTCGTCGCGGTCCGCCTGGGCGCGATCGGCAAGATGCCCGAGGGCGTGCGGGTCTACACCCGCACGGACGTCGGGCCTGTGGCCCCTCCGCCCGCGTAGGCCCGACCCGGACGGCCCGGACCGGTCCCGGAAGGACGGCGAGGGCCCCGGCTCCGGCCGGGACCCTGTCCTCCGCGACCGTGTCCGGGCGTCCCCCACGCCGTTATACCGTACCCGAGCTTCGAGGCCACGAGGTGCCTCA
>JAKATE010000256.1 GCA_021828085.1 Thermoplasmata archaeon
GGACGCACGGGCCGAACGCGAGCGCCGGGTCAGCGAGCTTGTGACCGCCCTTCGCCGGGTCCGCGCGGAACGGTACGGCGAGACCGTCTATTGGGGCCCGAGGATCGAGGACCTCCTGACCCGTACCCTCCTCGTGCTCTCCTACAGCCCGGGGTCGACCCTGCACGATGCCGCCCAGCTGCTTTCCGACCCTGACGGATGGGGAGGACCCCTCCCGCCCACGACCGGGGAGGGACGCGAGGTCCAGTCGCTCTGGGAGTCCCTCCGCCGGGAAGGGCCCGAGGAGCGGCAGGGGGCGCTCCGCGTCGTCCAAGAGGTGGCCCTCTCCTCCGCCATCTCCCGTATCCTGGCGGCGAGGTCGCCTCGATGGAGCCTGGCCCGCGCCCTGGGTCCCGGGGCGGTGACCTTCTTCGATCTGGAGAGGACCACGATCGGGGTGCGGGCCTCTTCCTACCTGGGCGCGGCGCTGCTCTCGCTGCTCTGGTCCCACCTCGTGGTCCGGAAGGACCGCACCAAGGTGGTCCTCCTCCTGGACGAGGTCCAGGAATACGCCAACGACGCGCTCTCGGAGATGCTCCGCTTAGGGCGGCGGTACAATCTGCATGTGCTCGCAGCGACGCAGTCGCTCTCGGCCCTATCGGACGCTCTCCGCGACTCGCTGGTCACCAATTCCCGCGACCTCCTGCTCTTCCGGGGGTCGGCCGGGGACGCCCGTCTGGCCCGTGAAGGCCTCGGGGTGGGGAGGGAGCACGATCTCGCCTCGCTGCCGCGCGGCACGGCGCTCGCGCTCCTGGAGAAGGGCGCGGGGCTCACCCTCCTGCACGCGGACCCCCCCTCCCCAGGCCCCGAGGGCTCCATCACCTCGCGGCAGGCGCTCCTGGAATGCATCGAGCGCTCCCGACCGTTCTGGTCCGTAGAGGAGGGGCCGCAACACCCCGCGTCTTCGCCGGAGGCCCCCGAAGCTGCCCTCCCGCGTGGCTTAGCGGAGCGGGAGGGTCCCATGCTCGGGACGGGGGCAACGCCCGCCCGGGCCTCCGAAGCCGAGCGGGCGGGAGCTCTGGGGACCGCAGAGGTGAGAGGCCAGGACCCCACTAGGAGAGGCGAGCTCGAGCTGCCTTTGCTGGCCCTTCTGGTGGCCGCCCTCGAAGCGCCGCAGGGGGAGCCCTTCGCCGTGACCCTGGTCCAGGTCCGCCGGCTCTGCGGGGAGGACGAGCGGGCCGTGCGCAGGCTGGGCGCCTGTCTGAAGGGCGCGGCAGCCCTCGTCCGCACGGAGCGAAGGGACGGCGAGCGGGTCTGGTGGCTGCTCCGGGAGCATCTGGAGGGTCTGGTTCCCACTCCCTGGCACCCCCAGGCGCTTTCGACGGCACGAGAACTGTGGGAGAAGGTGCGCGAAAAGTGAAGGACATAGACTTTATCGTCCGAAATCCGTCAGGCTAGTGTGGCTGCGGCTTCGGTCTCCTCCGCGGTGCAAGTGGAGCGATGCAAGACCGGTATCGAGGGTCTTGACAACATTCTCGACGGAGGGATCCCCCGCGGGAACACCGTCCTCATCTCCGGGAGCTGCGGAACCGGCAAGACGACGCTCAGCCTGGAGTTCCTCGTCCGCGGCGCCGAGGCCCGGGAACGTGGGCTCTTCCTGTCGGTGACGGAGGCCTCGCACAAGATCCAGCAGAACCTGGCGACCTTCGACTTCTTCGACAAGCGGATCGTCGATGACGGGACGCTGACCTTCATCGACGTCCCGGTCCTCTACGAGAAGCTCGGGCTCTCGAAGCAGGAGATGACCACGGAGGACATCGACCTCTTCGTGGGAGCCGTGGCGAAGCTCGCCTCCGAGCTCAAGGTCCAGCGCCTGGTGATGGACTCGATCACCTCGGTCTGCTACCGGATCCGGCACGAGGAGGAGATCCGGGACCTCATCCTGAAGCTCGGGAAGAGCCTGTCCGACATCTCCTGCACGACCATCCTCGTGAGCGAGATCGGGCCCCAGGAGAACCGCTACTCCCTCTACGGCGTCGAGGAGGCCATCGCGGACGGGGTCATCCTGCTGGGGAACGTCCAGCGGCGCGGGGACCTGCTGCGGACCCTCAAGATCATCAAGATGCGCGGGACGACGCACTCCCGGGCGCAGTACGTGCTGGACCTCACCCCCCTGGGCATCCTGCTCGCCCCGTACCTGAAGGGCGGCCGAGGTTGGGAGGTCGCCTGAGATGGCCAACCTGTCGGCCGGGGAGATCGCCGAGCGGCTCCGCGCCCTCTCCGAGGGCTCCGGCGTGGCCATGAAGCTGGGAGGCGCGGACTACGCCGGCAACTACCTCCAGTTCCTGGCCGCCGTGCTCCGGGACTTCGCGCTCGAGGCGCAGGCCTACACGATCTACGTCTCGGTCACCAACCCCTGCGTGCTGGTGAACTCGCTCCTCTCCTCCCTCGAGATCCCCGCCGACCGGGTCTTCTTCGTTGACGTGATCAGCCAGACGATGATGTCGTCGCTGACCAAGCTGCCCAACGCGAGCTACGTGGAGAGCCCGACGATGCTCGAGAACGTGATGCTCCGGGTCGAGTACTTCCTCCGGAAGAGCTCCGCC
>JAKATE010000046.1 GCA_021828085.1 Thermoplasmata archaeon
AGGCCGGTTCGTGAAGGCTCACCCTTTTATTCTACAAACAAGTTGCCAGGTGCCACACAATGCTGCGAGTTGCCGGCAGGAAGCGGTCCGTTGCACTCGAAACCGGAATCTTGCTGTTCATCGGACTTCTGCTGGTCGTGCCGTCGTTGAACGGGGAACCACGACCCTGCTCCCTATGTTCACAAGGGCGGGGGGGAGCGGACCTCCCTTTGGGTCGGACGTCGGAAGGGCGGGAGGGTTTCGAGTCCCTCGTCAATCCGGTCCCGGTCGGGACCTTTCCTGTCCTGTCCCTCTACGATCCGATCGACCAGGCGCTTTTCCTGACCTCCAACGCCACCCATTTTCCGGGGAGCAACGAGCTTGCCCTTACAACCGACTTCGTTCAGGTCATCAATGTGACGCAGGACCGTCTGGCGGCGACACTGTATGTCGGGAACGAAACCGTGCAACTGGCCTTCGACCCGGCCGATGATACCATCATAGCCGCGAACTTTGAGAGCGGCTCGCTGAGCTTCATCTCGGGGCACACCGATACAATCGAAGGGAACGTCACGCTACCCGGTTCCCCCCTTGGGGTCGTCTACGACCCAGAGAACGGGCAGATCTACGTGTCGATGCTGGGGGGGGTCGGTCATAACTACACCGGGATTGAAGAGCTGAGCGCGCAAGGACGTTCGGAGCACGGGTTCATCCACCTGAACTTCGCTCCCGGGAGCCTCCTCTATCTCCAAACCCAGGACTCCATCGCCATGGGTCCGGGCCTGGTACCCGGGGCGGGAGTGGACCAGTCCGCGGTCTTCTCCAACCTTTCAGTGATGAACATCAGCGATTCGTCGGTCCGAGTCCTGAATGTCACGACGGAGGCCTTCCCCCTGTCCCAGGATGGGATGGTTGAAGTGTCCCCGGATGGGATCGTGGCCGTTCCCGGCTTTACCGGAGGTTACGAGGCCGCCAACAGTAGCATCATCTTCCAGACCCCCGGCGATGTGGTCCTGGAATCTACGACCCTAAACAGGGTCGAAGGGCAACTGAAGGTAGGCCTCTTCCCCCAAGGTTTGGCCCTGGACCCCCTCACCGGGGAGCTGTACATCCCCAATTCCTTCAGCGACAACATGAGCGTGTACAACCTCACGAACGACCAGCTGCTGGGAACCTTCGCCCTGGGACCTCCCCCGCCGGAAGGATGGGGCCCCACGGGGATCGTCTGGGATGGGTCCACGGGGGAATTCTACATCAGCGAGACAGAACCCTCTACCCAGGTCGTGGAGGCCCTCTCGCCGGGCATCGTGACCTTCTTCGAGAGCGGGCTGCCCTCGGGAGGGAACTGGACGGTCACCCTGGGGGGAGAGAGCGAGTCGTCGACCAGTTCGACGATCGCCTTCGACGTGCCGAACGGGACCTACGCGTACACCATCCGGACCCCTCTCACGAACGTGACCGCGGGGTCGAGCACCGGGAGCGTGCGGGTGCACGGGTATGCGGTGCGGGTGGATGTGAGCTTCGGTCCGGCGCTGCCGGAACTGCTGGGGCTCCCGTTCTGGGACGGGGTGGGGGCGATCGTGACGATGCTGGCGGTGGGGACGGCGTTCACGGCGTGGGGGCTCCATCGGCGGCGGGTCCGACAGAGGAGAGAGGGAAGGGGGGGACTGGAGGACGAGTTCCTTTAGTCCCGCGCCGTGCTGGGGGCCATGGGATCGGACCCCTGCCCCGGGAGGGAAGCCATGGAGGTCGGGAGGACGGACGCTCCCCGAGAGCCGCGTCTACGGACGGTTCCGGGCCCTGAGCCCGCCGCTGCCGAGGAAAGGGGGGACCCGGCTCTTGGGACCCTGGAAGGCCTGGGCGGGGCCCTCGTCGATGCCGTCTCAGAGGCGGCCGGTGTAGTTCCACTCTCCCTGCTGTTCTCCGGTGGCTTGGATTCCTCTCTGCTGGCCCATCTTCTGATTCAGGCCGGGACCCCCTTCGAGGCGGTCGCGGTGGGGATGCCCGGATCCCACGATCTTTCGGCCGCCGAGACCGCTGGGACGCTCCTCGGGATCCCGGTCGTCTCCCACGAACTTGCCGTGGGGGAGGTCGAACGGACCGCTGTCGAGCTTCGCGCTTGCCACCCGTCGCTCTCGCGAGGGAGCCTCTCCGTCCAGGTAGGTCTGGCCGCCGCCCTCGCTCATGCCCGGCACCCGCGGGTGCTCTGCGGGCAGGGGGCGGACGAACTGTTCTTTGGGTACTCCCACTTCCTCTCCCTGGGAGGAGCGGAGCTGAAGATCCGAGCGGATTCCGATCTGGAACGGCTCACGGGGGTGGACCTCCCGATCAGCCGGTCGATCGCGCAGAGGTACTCGAAGGACCTCCGGGCCCCGTATCTGGCTCCGAGCTTCGTTCGAGCGGTCCGGGGGTCCGGCCTGCTCTCGTATGAGCCGGTCACCCGTCCCAAGGGATTGCTCCGGGACCTCGCCGGAACGATGGGTCTTCCCCCCCCTCTCGTGGAACGCCCCAAGAAGGCCCTCCAGTACGGTACTGGCATCTCCCGCCTCCTCTCCCGAAGGCCCGTGCCCGAGGAAACGCATGCCTGAGGAGACCTCAGAGCCATCCTCCCGCGTGGCCGGGTCGAAGTCCTTCCCTCCCCGGGGGCCCGGGGACCGCTCGAAGCCCCCCGTCTGTCCCGACTGTGGCGGAGACCTCTCCGAACCGATCGCAGGGGATGTCCATTGCTTCCGCCGCTGCCTTGACTGTGGGGCGGAGTTCGAACTGAGCGACCCCCGTCTCTGAGAGCCCGGACCAAGCTTCGGGAAGTGGGGAGCAGCTCCCGGGCCGGGGCTTGGGAGCAGTGGATCGGTCCCTCGGGCAGAGGAGAGCTCGGGGGATCTGTTTCAGCGGGAGCTGCGGGACCTGGTGGAAGAGCGCCTGGCCTTCTCCTTCCCGCGTCGGACGCGAGTTCCCGCCCTACCCGCCAGGGCCGCGTGCAGTGAGTGGATGTCCGTGATGAGCGCGCTCGGACCCCCGCGCTCCACGAAGTCGAGGGCGGCCTCGACCTTCGGTCGCATGCTCCCCTCGCCGAACTGCCCCGCCTCGAGGAAGGCTCGCAATTGTACTGCAGAGACCTCCGAGAGCGGCCGGGGGTGAGAGGTCTGGAAGTCGATCATGGCCGCGGGAACGTCGGTCACGATGGCCAGGGTCGAGGCCCCGATCCGGTGGGCGAGCAACGCCGCGCTCCGGTCCTTGTCGATGACCGCCTCCACCCCCTCCCATCCCCCGTTCGCCGCGCGAATGACCGGGACCCCCCCTCCCCCCGAGAGGATCGGCACCCACGGGCCCCCCTGGGGGTCGTCCAGCCTCTGCCGGAGCCAGTCAGCCTCGAGCACGTGGAGCGGCTGGGGGGACGGGACGATCCGTCGCCAGCCCCCGCGCGCCGTGTCGTCCTGGAAGGCCCATCCCATGGACTTCCGCAGCAGACGCGCCTCGTTCTCGGAGTAGAACGGTCCCACGGGCTTGCTCGGCCGTTGGAAGGCGGGGTCCCTCCGGTCCACCTCGGTCCGGGTGATCAGCGGGACCACGGCGTGAGGGAGGTGGGCCCGGGCGAGGGAAGAGGCGAGCTCCTGCTGGAGGAGATAGCCGATCCAGCCCTGGGTCATCGCCCCGACCACGTCCATGGGGAGGGCGGGGATCTCCCGCTTGGCGAGCTCCTGCTGCACGAGCAGGGCCCCCACCTGGGGCCCGTTGCCGTGGGTGAGGACGAGGGTGTGGCCGCGGCGAAGGAGCTCCACGAGCGGGCGAAGGGTCTCGCGGATGTGCGCGCGTGCCGCCTCGACGGTGGGCGATTCGCCTGACCGGGCGAGCGCGTTCCCTCCCAGGGCCACGACGATCCGGTTCACCTGTTCGCTCCGCGTTCCCCTCGAAGGTCCGGGGATTTCATATAGAGCCCATCGGTCCACTGGCCGTGGCAGCCCCCTCGGAGGACCTGGTCTGCCCGATCGACTTCCGGTACGGCCGACCGGAGGTCCGTGCGATCTTCTCGCGCGAACGGAGGTTCCGCCGATGGCTCCGCGTGGAGGCGGCGCTCGCCCGCTCCAGCGCGGCCGCGGGGCTCTTCCCGGCCTCCGAGGCCGAGGCCATCGAACGGGCGGCAGCGGGTCCCGGCCCGACCCTCCAGCGGTTCGACGAGCTCGAGCGCGAGACCGGACACGACCTCATGGCGCTCAGCCGGACCCTTGCCGAGCAGGCGGGGTCCGCCGGCCGCTGGGTGCACTTCGGGGCCACCTCCAATGACATCCTCGACACAGCCCTGGGCCTCGAGCTCCGGGAGAGCGCGGAGGTGCTCGGGGGGAGCCTGGAGGGGCTGCTGGGGGCCCTCCTCGCGCAGGCCCAGCGTCACCAGGACACCCCCATGGTGGCCCGGACCCACGGCCAGCACGCCGTCCCCTTCACCTTCGGGTACAAGCTCTCGGTCTTCCTCATGGAGTTCCTTCGCCATCGCGAGCGGCTCCGGGAGATGCTCCCCCGTATCGCCGTCGGCAAGATGGCCGGGGCCGTGGGAACGGGCGCCAGCTTCGGCGAGAAGGCCGAGCGTATCGAGCGCGGGTTCCTCGAGGAGCTCAAGCTCGGCCGCGAGCCTGCCCCGAGCCAGCTCGTGGGGAGGGACCGGCTCGCAGAGTTCCTGGCCTGGTGCGCCCTCGTGGCCTCGAGCGCGGACCGCGTGGCGACGGAGGTGCGGAACCTGCAGCGCACAGAGATCGCGGAGGTCCAGGAGCCCTTCGACGAGCGCAGCCAGGTCGGCTCCTCGACCATGGCCCAGAAGCGCAACCCGGTCCACTCGGAGAATGTGAGCTCCATCGCCCGGCTCCTCCGCGCGCTCCCCGGCCCCGCTTATGAGAACATGGTCCAGTGGCATGAACGCGACCTCGCCAACTCGGCCAACGAACGCTTCCTCCTCCCGCACGCGGTGATCCTCCTGGACGAGGTCCTCCGGCGCCTCACCCGTGTCGTCAGCGGGCTCAGGGTGGACGAGGAGAGGATGCGCCGGAACCTCGCCGCCACCCAGGGGGCCGTGATGGCCGAGGCGCTCATGCTCGCCCTCACCGACCGGGGAATCGCCCGGAGCGAGGCGCACGAGGTCCTCCGACGGCTCACCCGGGACCTGGACGCGGCCGCGCTGGTCCCGCTGCAGCAGCGGGCCGAGGGGGACGAGACGCTCCGTCGGGCCTTCCGCCCCGAGGAGATCCGTCAGGTCCTCGATCCTGCCTCCTACCTCGCAGCCTCCGGAAGGAAGGCGCGGAAGGTCCTGGAGGAGGCGGCCCGTGCCCTCGGAAGGTCGTGAGCCGGTCGAAGGCAGCTGGCTCGCCGAGATCGAGCTGGGTCCCTTTGCACCCGGGGAGGCCGAGCGCATCCTCGAGGCGCTCGCCCCGGAGGAAGGGCACGACGTTCCCCGCACGCGGGTCGAGATGCGAAGAGGTCTCGACGGCTCCCTGCGCCTCCGGATCGAGGCGCCGAGCACCTCCACCCTGCGGGCCGCCCTTAACGCACAGCTCCGTCTCATCGGCCTGGGTCTCGCGGTGTCGGCCAAGGCCCAGGGGAACGCTCCTCCTCCGGGGAGCGAGTAGCCGAGGCGAAGGGTCCTCTCAAATACCCCCCAGGCCTGATGATGGCGGAGCCACACCCATGAGCCGAATGATCCGACATGACGCCACCCGGCCCGCCCTGATCAGCATCGGGGACAAGGTCGTGGCCGTCTGCCAGTGCGGACTCAGCCAGAACAAGCCCTTCTGCGACGGGAGCCACCGTGTGACGCGCGACGAGGAACCGAACAAGCTCTACGCGTACGACCGGGAGAAGAAGCGGGTCGCCCTCGACGACCTCTTCCCGGACCCGGGAGCCGAGAAGCACAGCCCCCCCGGTGGGAACTGAGGGAGGCTCGACCCTTCGGCCCCGGGATCCGTCCCGGGGTCGCCAACGCTATGTAGCGGGGGCGCTGCGCGCCCCCATGGCGTTGCCCGCCAAGCTCCAGAACGACCTCCGGCAGTTCCAGCGGCTGCAGCAGGACCTCACGGTCGTCGACCAGCAACGCCAGCAGATCGATCTCAAGCTGCGCGAGACCGCCCACACCCTCGAGGAGCTCCAGGCCCTTCCGGACGACGCGGTGATCTACCGGTCCGTGGGCACCCTCCTCGTGAAGGCCAAGGGGAAAGCGGAGGTCGCCGAGACCCTCGGGGAGGAGAAGGAGACCCTGGAGGTCCGCTTGAAGGCGTTCGAGCGCCAGGTGAACCACCTCAAGGAGCGCTACCAGACCATGCAGCAGGAGCTCTCCCAGGCGCTCAAGAACGCCGGGATCGCCGAGATCGAGGTCCCCGAGGGCGCGGGCCCCTCGGAGTGAGCCCCCGGTTCCCTACTGCTCCCGCCGGCTCAGCGCCTGCCCGATCTCCCGGAGGAGTGCGCGTCCCTCGGGCTTGAGACCCCGGGCCGAGCCGGCGAGCTTGTCCCCGCGGGCGACCCACTGGGCGATCGCCCGCTCGGAGTGCTCGAAACTGCCCGTATCCTCGAGGACCGAGAGGGCCGCCTCGAACTGCTCGGGAGTGGCGAGGGGGTTCCCCAGGACGCGTTCGAGCGCCTCGCGCTCGTCGCGCCCGGCCTTCTGGTGGGCGTAGACCACCAGGAGCGTCCGCTTGCCCTCCAGGAGGTCGTTGGTGGACTTCCCCACCACCTCCTGGGCGTGCGCGCCGACCCCGAGGACATCGTCGCGGAGCTGGAAGGCGGTGCCGTAGGCGACCCCGATCTCTCCCAGGGCCCGGACCAGTTCCGGCCGCGCCCCCGCGAGGAGTGCCCCCATCCGGAGCGGGGAGGCCACCGTGTAGATCGCCGACTTGAGCCGGTGCACGCGGAGCACGTCCGCCTCGGACACCTCGGAGACGGGGCGGACGGTGTTGAGGACGTCCAGGACCTGCCCGAGCGCCGTCGCCTGCGCCATGCGCGAGTATTCTCCCAGCGCAGCGAGCTTCCGGGGGGGCGAGGACTTGGCCTCGAGCAGCAAGCCGACGGTGAACGGCTCGTAGAGGTCGCCCAGGGTGATCGCCATCCCCTGTCCGAAGTCCGCGTCGCTCCCTGCCAGGTTCTTCTCCGTGTGGTACCGGGCGAGCGCCAGGTGGAGCGTGGGCCCGTTGCGGCGGGTCTCCCCATGGTCGATGACGTCGTCGTGGATGAGCATCCAGCTCTGGAAGGTCTCCAGGGCGGCGGCGGCAGGAAGGGCGTTCTGGAGGGGGCGCCCGCCGGCCAGGGTGTAGCCGGCGAGGAGCATGCAGGCACGGAACCGCTTCCCTCCACGGAGGGTGAACTCCTCGGCGGAGCGCAAGAACGGGGTGAGCAACCGCGTCTCGAGCGCCGCCTCCTTGCCCAGCTTCCGGAGCGCCGAGGCGAGGTAGGCCTCCACGCGCTTACGCTCCGCCAGGAGCTCCTTGAGGTCCATGACCGGCCGTCTCCGCTGGAGGGCGGGAGATATAAACGATTGCTCTCCGCTGGCGTTCACTGATGCGGCCCGGCCACTTCGACCTGCTCGTCGAGCAGATCGCCGTCGCCTTTGGTCTCAAGCCCCAGCACGTGAAGCGGGAGGAGGAGGGGCTCCTCCTCGAGACCCCGGACCGTGTGGTCTACGCCTTCTACGCCGAAGGGCGGAGCCCCTCCCTGCCCGCCATGCGGGCGCTCCTGGAGCGCTGCGAGCGGGAGCGGGAGTCGCTGGTGGTCCTCACCCCCGGCCCCCTCTCCCCGGGGGTCCGCGAGCTCCTGGAGGACCGCGGGGTCCCTTTCGCCTCGGGGGAGCGCTTCCGTCTCCTCCTCGAGAACCTGGGGCTCGGGAGCCCGGCCTCGGCTTCGATCGGAGCGGGCGTCCTGCCCACCGCCCATCAGCTCGATGAGACCATGGGGCGCGCCCGGCACTGGGCCTCCTGGGGGGTTCCCGCGCTCGCGCTGCGCTTCTTCGAGCAGGCCGAGAGGCTCAAGCCGGAGTACATCCCCGCCATGATCGGGGAGGGGGAGTCCTTCCTCGCCCTCGGAAGGTGGGACGAGGCCGAGGGGGCCTTCGAACGGGCCCGGTCGCTCTCCCCGGAGCACTGGGGGGCCCTCCTCGGCCTCGCCCGGGTCAAGGGCGCGCGGGGGCAGGTCCGCGCCGCGGTCCGGGAGATCGAAGACCTCCTCCAGAAGCACCCCCGCCAGCCCCCGGTACGCGCGCACCTCGTCGACGCCCTGGTCTCCCTGGGGCGATGGAAGGCCGCCGCTCCCCATCTGGACAGTCTGCTCGAGCTCAATCCGAAGGACCCTTACCTTCACGCGCTCCGCAGCGTCTGCGCGAGGAAGCTCGGTCACGCGGCGCTCGCCGAGGAGGAGCGCCTCCTCGCCACACGCCTCGGGATGTCCGAGGAGCTCTGGGAGGGGCTGGAGCGGCAGATCGCCCCGAGCACCCCGGAGGGTCCGGGTCGGGCGCGTCCGCACCCGATATAAGGGGCGCCCCCGCTGCTTGCCCCGTGCGGGTCGTTTCGTTCCTCCCGAGCGCCACGGAGATCCTCTTCGCCCTCGGACGGGGCGAGTATCTCGTCGGTCGCAGCCACGAGTGCGACCATCCCCCCGAGGCGCTCAGCCGCCCGGTCGTGATGCGCGCGCGAAAGGATCTGGCCGCTCTCGACTCCCGGGCCATCGACGGGTACGTCCGCGCCTCGATGGCAAAGAAGGAGGAGCTCTACGAGGTCGACGAGGAGCAGCTGCGCTCCCTTGAGCCGGACCTCGTCCTCACCCAGGACCTCTGCGCGGTCTGCTCGGTGACGCCCGGGACGTTGGAGGACGCCCTGGGGCGGCTCCCCAAGCGGCCCCAGGTGCTCATCCTCTCGCCCACACGGCTCGAGCATCTCTTCCGCGACACGCAGAAGGTCGCCGAGGCGATCGGCGACGCCGCCCGGGGCATCACGCAGGCCTCCGAGTGGAAGCGACGTCTCGCCCGGGTCAAGGCCGAGCCCAAGAGCAGCTCGAGCCCCCGGGTGCTGGTGCTCGACTGGCTCGACCCCCCCATCCTCGCCGGTCTCTGGGTGCCGGACATGGTGCGGGCGGCCGGCGGGACGCCGCTCGGCCCGAAACCCGGGGCCCCCGCCCAGCGGACGGAGTGGGACGCGGTGCGGGGCCTGGGCGCGGACCTGGTGGTGCTCTCGCCCTGCGCCTACTCCCTCGACCGTACCGAGCGCGAGCTCTCCCGCCAGGCGACCCACCCTCTGGGGGACCTTCACCCGGAGCGCGGGACCTGGCTCGCCGACGAGGCGTTCTTCAGCCGCCCCGGGCCACGCCTCCTCGAGGGGGTCGAGCTCCTCTCGGACCTCCTCCAGGGGACCGGGCGCCCCCGCCGCGCCTACGAAGGGCGCGCCCGACCGGCCTTCCGCGCAGGGCTTAGCATGGCTCGCTTCCCCCACCGAGGGTACGCTTAGGGGGTCATCGTCGATGTGGGGAGGCTTCCCGCCGCCGGTCTACGCCACGCCGACCGACCGACGGTTCTCCCGGACGGAGCTCCGTCACATCACCATCGCCTTCGGGGTGCTCACCTTCGACCTCTGGCTCATCTTCGATGGTCTCAACGCCTTCAGCTACGGCGCGTACTACGGCAGCGGGTTCAGCTCCGCCGTGGGACTGAGCCTCCTTCTCGGCGCCGGGGTGGCCGCGCTGGCGGCGGTCACGGGCTTCCTGGCGCATGAGATGGGGCACAAGTTCGCCGCCCAGCACCTCGGGCTCTGGGCGGAGTTCCGCGCCTTCTGGAACGGCCTGCTCATCTCGGTGCTCTTCTCGGCGCTGGGCTTCCTCTTCGCCGCCCCCGGGGCGACCTACATCGCCGGACGGGGGGACCGGCGGGAGAGCGGTCTCACCAGCGTGGCCGGCCCCCTGGTCAACCTGGGCGAGGCGGGAGTGCTGCTCTCCTCCGCCTGGGTCCTGGGGCGGAGTGGCACCTCGCTCGCCTACGCTGCGCTCCTCCTGGTGGGGGCAATCAATGTCTACTGGGCGCTCTTCAACCTCATCCCTTACGGACCGCTGGATGGGGCGAAGGTCCTGCGCTGGAGCAAGCCGATCTGGGCCGTCCTCTTCGCCGGCTCGCTGGTCTGGGTGGTCTCCCTGTACCTTTTGACGGGGGTACTGTAGGGCACCGCGATGCCGGACCCGGTCACTTCCCTC
Organism: Thermoplasmata archaeon; assembly: GCA_021828085.1. Classification (GTDB taxonomy): domain Archaea; phylum Thermoplasmatota; class Thermoplasmata; order Lutacidiplasmatales; family UBA184; genus JAKATE01. The sequence continues at coordinate 10,180 of JAKATE010000046.1, forward strand.
CCGGAAGGGCGCCTGCTCGTCGACCTGGGCTTCCGGGACCAGGACGGCCTCATCGGGAGCTATCTTCTGCCCGAGGAGGAGGGCTGGGCCCTCGTCGAGGTAGGACCGACGAGCTGCCGGGAGCACCTGCTCGCGGGCCTCGCCCGCGCCGGGATCGAGCCCGAGGAGATCCGGGACGTCCTCGTCACGCACATCCACCTGGACCACGCCGGCGCGGTGGGGAGCCTGACCGGGGCCCTCCCCCGCGCGACCTTCCACATCCATGAGGTGGGGCTCCCCCACCTTCTCGACCCCACCCGGCTCAACGAGAGCGCCCGGCGGGCCTGGGGGGAGGCCGCCCACCAGCTCTGGGGCCCGGTCGTTCCCCTCGCCCCTTCCCGGGCCCACGCCCTGCGCGGCGGGGAGAGCCTGCCGCTGGCCAAGGGAGCCTCCCTCCGAGTGATCGCCACCCCGGGGCATGCCCGGCACCATCTGAGCTTCTTTGACACCGGGACCCGGACCATCTTCACCGGCGACGGCGCCGGCATCCTGGTCCCGGGGGCGAAGTACATCCGGCCGGCCGTGCCCCCGCCGGACCTCCAGGTGGAGGACCTCCTCGCGAGCCTTGCCCGGATGGCCGAGCCGGACCCCCAGAATATCGCGTTCAGTCACTACGGGGTCTACCCGGACGCCCGACCTCGCCTCGACGAGGCCGGCCGGGAAGTGCGTCGATGGGAGTCCATCGCGCTGGAGGCGGCCCGCCGAGAACCGACGATGGCTTCGATCCTCTCTGCCCTCGAGGCGGAGGAGAGGAGGCGTAGCCGGGAGGCGGAGGAGCCCGCGGAGCTCGTCCAGAGGGAAGGGAAGATCTCCGCCTTGGGGCTCGCCGCCTCCGGCTTCCTGCGCTACTTCCGCCAGACCGGCAAGATCCCCGCGGAACCTTGAAGGACCCCCCCGTGGAGCTCTCCCCGCGGGAACGCGACCGGGCGTTGGGCTCACTGGTGCTCGCCCGGGCCTGCTACGCCTACAATTGGTACAACGTCGGGCCCATCCAGGCGGCCATCGCCGCTGGCCTCGCGGTCTCCTTCGGCACCGTCTCGCTCGCGCTCACGCTCTTCCTGGCCGGCGTCGGTCTCTTCCAGGTGCCCGCAGGGATCCTTTCCCTTCGCTGGGGAGCCCGGCGGACCTCCCTGGCGGGGATCTCGCTCATGTCCGTCGCGGCAGTGGGGAGCGCCCTCGCCCCCAACTTTCCCACGTTCCTCGTGGCCCGTTTCCTGGTCGGGGTCGGGGCGGCGCTCTTCTTCTCCCCCGCCATCGGGCTCGTCGCCCGTTACTACCGGGACCGCGGCCGGGGCGTGGCCATCGGCCTGTACAACGGCGCGTTCAACCTGGGCGCCGGCGTCGCCGTCTTCCTCACTTCGCTGGTGGCCTCGGCCATCGGCTGGAGGGAGAGCCTTCTTCTCGGGGGGGCCCTCATGGGGGCCATCACCCTCGAGAACCTCTGGGTCCTCCCGCACCTGGACGAGCCCCGGCTGACCCGCGCCGAAGTCCGGAGCCGGACCCGGGGGATCCTACGGAACCGGGACCTCTGGGCCCTCGGTCTGGCCTTCCTCGGCTTCTGGGTCGCGGAGTTCGCCCTCGCCCAGTACTACGTTCCCTGGGCCGAAGGGCCCCTCGGCCTGAGCCCCCTCGTGGCCGGTGGGATGGACGCGGTGCTCGTGATGAGCTCGGTCTTGGGCGGGCCGATCGGCGGGTACCTCACCGAACGGCTCCGCCGCCCGCTCCGGGCAATCGTGCTGAGCGCGGTCATCACCGCCGCCGCCGCAGCCGCCCTCCCCTTCGCCCCCGTGTACGCGCTCTGGGCCCTGGCGGCCATCTACGGGCTCTTCACCGGGGTGGTCTTCGCCGGCTTCTACCTGATGGCCACCTGGCTCCCGGAGGTCTCCCCGGAGCGCGTCCCGCTCGCCCTCGGGCTCATGAACGGCATCCAGGTCACCTCCGGGAGCGCCATCGTGCTCGTCGTGGGGCTCGGGGTCTTCGGGCCCGGGGAGTTCGCCCTCGGGTTCCTCCTCCTCGGTCTGGTCACTCTCCTTCCCCTCCCCTTCCTCGTCGGGGCCCGGGGCCTCTCCCGGACCTCGCGAGGGGATCGGGCGGCCCTTCCCGGGGGCTAAGCATTAAGCCTCCACCGGCTCCAGCCGAGCGGGGGCGACGCGCGGATGGAGGAGCACGTAGAGACGGCCGAGACGATCATCAGCCGACTGCACAAAGAGGAGGCGAGGTGGCTCGACCTCCAGTTCGTCGACCTCACCGGTCTCCTCCAGCACGTGACCATGCCGGTCCACATGCTCGAGGAGCGCCACTTCTCCGAGGGGATCCCCAAGCTCGACGGGAGCTCCATCCGTGGCTTCACCGACATCCACGAGTCCGACATGCGGCTCGCCCCCGATGTCTCCACCCTCCGTCTGCTCCCGTGGTACAATCCCCCAGATC
>JAKATE010000257.1 GCA_021828085.1 Thermoplasmata archaeon
TGCGGTGGCGTGGCGCGGGTGGGGGTCTCGTGTTTCACGACTATCTGGGGGCGGCCCACCGGGGCCATCCCACCGTCCGCGGTCTGGGTCTTGACCCAGCTGAAGAAGTAGGCCGCCTGGTCGAAGCTCACGCCCGCGACCTTCCCGCCCCGGAGCTGGGCCAGGGTCTGGGGGAGGAAGACCCGGAGGATGGCTTCCGCGTACTCGCGACGGGCCTTCTCCTTCTCCGCGGGGGGTATCCCACGGTGGAGACCGAGCTTCGCCAGCACTTCGTCCGAGAGCTGGTCGTACTTCGTCAGCACGATCGCCGGGTAGATCAGCGGGAGCCCCTCGGCCAGGCCCTGGGTCTTCATCCGCTGGTACTCCTGGACCTTGTAGGTCTGGAAGTTGACCGCGAGCTTGGCGACCTCGGTGTCGTAGCGCAGCATCTGCTTGTACTGCGGCGAGTCGTGCTGCAGCGTCATCTTGCTGCAGTCGACCAGGATCACCACGACCATGCTCTTCAGCAGCTGCTGGATGATCGGGGAGGAGGCCACTCCGCTCTCGATGAACTCCTGGACGTCCTCGCCCGAGACGTCGTACGCGGTGAAATGCAGGACCGAGAAGGGGTTGGTCCAACGGCTCTGGGGGATCCAGGCGGGAAGCTTGCCCATGACCATGCGCCGGTAGCCGAAGAGGAAGCCGACCTCCGTCACCTCGTCCTTGAGCGTGGCGCTGGGGAAGACCCCGCTCGCCATCCCCTCGTAGATGGAGCCCATGAACTTGAGCGAGGACGGGGGCGCGTGGAAGCGGAACGTGTCCCCCGCCTGCGTGCCGTACCTCACCTGGGCCGCGTAGAGCAGGCCCAAGAACGTCGTCTTACCCGAAGCTCGGTCACCCAGGATGGCCGCAGGGCACATGACGCGGCGATTCCGAGAGCTATCTTAATCATTCGGACGGCCGCCGCGTCGGCTCCAAGGGCCCCTGCGAGCGCCCAAATAGCGGGAAAGGCCTCTGCGGCGGCGTGGCGAACGTCGTGGTCGTGGGAGCCAGGGGGTCCGGTCGGACCTTCTTCGTCGGGCTCCTCTACGCGGCGTTGGTCCGATATGCTGGCGAGGCGCAGGGGCGCTTGCGTTTCCACGTCCCGCCGGCGTCCGTCGACCTTCTGGGACGACTTTACGAGTCGCTACGCGGGGGGGACCCCCCGGCATGGCCCCAGGAAGGCCCGGAGGAGGTCGGGTTCTCGCTCGACCGCACGGCCGCGACCGCCCAGGGCATCCGCGCCCACTTCCGGCTCCACGATCCTGGGGTCGCGGGGGGCCCGGTCGACCTCCAGCTCTCGCGCGTCCCCCCGGAGGAGGTCGGCAGGTTCGTGTCGACCGACGGGGCGCTGACCCACCTGGGCTCCTCCCTGCTCGGTGGGGGAGCCCTCGTGAGCCTGCTCGACGCGAGCGCGCTCTCCTGGGATCCCGCGGGACCGGGACCCCGACCCCACCCTTGGGACGAGCCTCTCGCGGCGCTCCTGTGCACCCTGCTGGGCGCGGCGCGCGACCATCCCTCGGTGCGTCCTGGGCGGCTGCGGCCCCTCTTCGTGCTCTCGAAATACGACCTCTTGGAGCCCAGGCTGCGGACCGCCCTGCTGCCCGACGGGGGCACGGCGGAGGGCTGGACCGAGGACGTTCGCGCTCTCGCGACCCGGACCTTGCTCGAGCGGTTCCTGCCTCGAACGAGGGAGGCGCTCCGGTCCGGGGCAGGAGGGGGCGGGATCCTTGAGGAACCGTCGACGTACATCACATGGGTGCGCCCGGAGCCCGGCACGGACTCGGCGGGGGGGCCGATCCGGCTCAAGGGCCATGCCACTGCGGACCGGGGGTGGGAGCCGGACTACCCGTACCTCGAGTACCGCGACCTCATCGAGCGTCTGGCGCGGCTGGGACCGTAGATCCCTTCGAGCCCGCGCCCGGGCTCTCCTGGCGCGTCGCCCGGTACGAGATCGCGGCCGGCGTCCCTCCTACGGGCATCGAGACCTCACGGACGATGTGCCAACCCAGGAGGTCCCAGGGCCCCAGGAAGGGCGCCTTGTCCTCGGCATGCTGGGTGGCGCGGTTCAGCTCCACCTCCAGGTAGTCCCCGTCGGTCTCGATCTCGGGAGTGAGCGCCTCGCCTCGCTCGGCCGCCTGCAGGAGCTCGACCATGAGCATGGGGCCGGAGGGCTTGGTCCACCCCACCTTCCGGAAGAGCTCGCGCGATTCGGTCGACGCAGGCCCGGCGAGGAGCAGGATGAGCGTGCGGTAGACCGGCCCATCGCGCGCCTCCGAGGGGGGCCGCGACAGCCGACCCTGACCCTTGCGGGCGCGGAGCGCCGCAAGCCAGGCGTCCTCGTTCGTCAGCTGCGAGCCCGACCAGATGTCGGCCGTCATGGCGGAGGTCGAGGTGCCGAGGCCGACCGTTCCTCCCGCCAACCCCGCCGCGGCGTCGCTGGAGGCGGCCCGCGACTCGGCATCGAGCACGTAGACCGCTCCCCCTTCGTCCTGACGGATGTGGACGGTGAGGATCGTGTCGGAGGCGTCGTCGTGCCATCGGAGTGCGA
>JAKATE010000258.1 GCA_021828085.1 Thermoplasmata archaeon
GCTCGTACTTCGCGCGGCCCGGTCCCCGGGTCGTTCCGGGGGTCGAGCTGCTCGCCCACCTCTTCCATCCGGGCGAGGTTCCCTGGGAGGGTCCTACCGACGCCTTTGTGCGGCTCGACGCCCGGTGAGCCGGGTCGCGCCCTCGCCGCTCCCGTCGGGAGCCGCCTCGGTACCGAGGAAGCGCGCGAGGAAACCCGGGACCTGGTCGAACCGGACGTGAAGGTAGGAGGCGAAGGCGCGCCCCCGGAAGTAGCCGTCCCCGACCGGGTCTCCCCCGGCGATCCTCCGGACCTCCAACGCCCACGCCTGCCCCTTCGGCGCCACGCGGACGGAGTGATGGTAGAGGTGCCCGTGGATCCGGCTCCGCCGCTTTCCGAGGAGGCCATCCTGCCTCAGCCTCGCCTCCACGTACCCGAAGCCCCCGAGCCGGGGGGAGAGGCGGGCGGACCCGGGGAAGGCTCCGACCATCCTGTGGCGGTGCCCTTGCATGTCGTAGATCCGGTCGAGCAGGTACATCATCCCCCCGCACTCGGCGTAGACCGGACCCCCGTCCCGCACCCATCGTCGCATCTCCCGGCCCAAGCCGTCGTTGCGGGAGAGCTCGGCCGCGTGCAGCTCCGGAAAACCCCCGGGCAGGTAGATCGCGTCGGTTCCGGGGGGAAGGCCCTCTCCGGCCACCGGGGAGAACTCGACGAGCCTCGCCCCTGCGGCCCGTAGCGACTCCAGGTTCTCCGGATACACGAAGCAGAAAGCGGAATCTGAGGCCACCGCGACTTGAGGGTGAGAGCGCGCAGGGGTCCCGCCTCGCCTGACCGATTCCCTAGGCGAGGGCAGCGGGCGCGCCCCCCGTGCGATGGCGAGTACCGACCTCAGGTCCACATGCTCCTCCACGAGCGCCGCCGCCCGCCGGACCCGACGGGAGACCATTCCCCCGGGGTCGGTTCGCGGAGTGACCAGCCCGAGGTGGCGTTCGGGGAGGGTCGCCTCCGGCTCCCACGGCAGGACCCCCAGCACCGGCACCCCGGCCTTCTCCTCGATGGCGCGCCGGACCGCGGAGGAGTGCCATCCCCGTCCCGCCCGGTCGACCAGGACGCCCATGAGCCGGGACCCGAGCAGGTGCCGGGCCCCCCTCGCGTGCACGGCGAGCGTTTCGGAGGCGGCGGAGGCGTCCAGGACCAGCAGGATGGGGAGGTCGAGGGCCTTGGCCACGTCGAGGGACGAGGTCCCCCACTCTTCCCCGTCCATGAGGCCCATCGCCCCCTCCACGATCGACACGCCTCCCGGTCCCCGGGCGCAGGTGCGAAGGAAGTCCTCGCGCATGGTCGGCTCCGGGACGAGCCACGTGTCGAGGTTCCGTGCGGGTCCTCCCGCCGCGACGGACAGCACCTGGGGGTCGAGAAAATCCGGTCCGCACTTGAACGCCCGTGTCCGTAGCCCCCTCCGTCGCAGGGCTCCCAGAAGCCCGCTCGCCACCGTCGTCTTCCCGGCGGAGGACGTGAGCCCGGCGACGAGCACGCGTGGGGCCTCCGACCGTTCGGGATGGGGCATCGTCCGAGGTAGGCGAACCTGCCCTTGGGCTTATCGGTGCTCTCGCGCGCCGGAGCGCCCGGGACCTCCCGCAAGGATTATGTGAAAGAGCTCTTGATGCAAATCCAATGTCCTTGAGTGACACGCCGCCCGCAGCCTCCTCCGCCCCCCGCAGAACCCTCTCCCTCACGTTGACCGTCGTGCTCCTCGTCGCGGTGGCCGCCGTCGCCGTCGGAGCTACCGCCGGCTACTACGCCCTCCATCCTTCGTCCCCAGCCCCGGGACCGGGTGACGTGACCGTCGTCGACGACCTGGGGAGGACCGTGACCGCGCCCGCCAACGCCGGGAAGATCGTCGTGCTGGCCCCCAGCGTGATGGACATGGTCTTCCGCCTGGGCCTCCGCTCGAGCGTGGTCGCGGTGGGCTGCACGGCGTCGATCCCCGGAGGGATCCTGAACGAGTACTCCCCCAACCAGACGGCGGCCTGGGGCCTCACGAACGCGACCTGCGTCACCGACTACCCCACGCTCAACACGGAGGGGATCGCCAACGCGAGCGCGCAGCTGGTGCTCGCCTCGACCATCACGAGCCAGTCGGCGGTGGAGACCCTCACGGGCACCTACCACATCCCGGTGGTCATCCTCGCCCCCTCCACGCTGGAGGGCATCGTCGGTGACGTGCGGATCTTGGGGCAGCTCTTCCCGTCCGCGTCCGCCTCCGCAAGGTCGCTCGAGTCCGAGCTCTCGCGGACGCTCGCGAGCGTCACGAGCGAGGACGCGAACCTTACGAACGCCCAGGTCGCGGTCCCCTCGGTCCTGCTCTCCTACTACTTCGACTCGGGGGGCTACTACACCTTCGGGCCCGGCACGTTCGGGGCCTCGATGATCGACCTGGCCGGTGGGAGCAACATCGCGGGCTCGGTGCCGCTGCAGTATGATGAGATCAACGCCACCGTCGTGCTCAACGACCAGCCCACGACCATCCTCTACGGGACCAGCTGGAACGACCCCGACCTGGTGGCGGGGGAGACCCC
>JAKATE010000259.1 GCA_021828085.1 Thermoplasmata archaeon
GCCGGCAGGGGCTGCACGTTGACCCGGGGGACCACCACGAACTCGGCCGCCGTCCCGTTCACGTGTTCGCCCAGGATCTGGTAGTCCCGGCAGTACGGCTCCTGCCCGGCGAGACAGGCCTCGCACTTCCCGCACGAGAGGGAGGGGTCGACGATCACCTTCGCGCCCCGCGAGAGCCCTTCGGCCCCCTCGCCCAGGGCCTCCACGGTCCCGGCCCCATCCCCGCCGAGGATGTGGGGCAGGGGGATGGTCACTCCGGCCATGCCCTCCAGCGTGAAGAGGTCCAGGCGGTTGAACGCGGACGACCGCATCCGGACCTTGACCTGGCCGGGCCCCACCGAGGGCTCCGGGAGGTCCATCACTTCGATCTTCTCCAGTCCCCCGTGGGACCGGAACCCGAGCGCCCGCATCCTCAGGCCACCTTCCGCTTCCAGACGGGGCCCTTCGGAGTGTCCTCGACAGCGATCCCTGCCGCGTCAAGGTCGTTCCGCAGTTGGTCCGCTTCGGCGAAGTCCCCGCGCTTCCTGGCGCGCTGCCGCGCAGAGAGGACCAGCTCGACCAGCGAGCTCAGGTCCGAGCCCGCGGCGGCGGGGGCCTCCGGCGGCTGGTCCAGCGTGAAGTAACCGAGCACCGCGTCCGCGAGCTCGTAAGGTTCCAGCAGGATGTCCAGCGCCTCTCCGCTCCAGGCCTCGCCCTTCGCGAGGAGCGCGTTCACGTCCTTCCCCCACTGGAAGAGCTCCCGCGTCGCCTCGCGCAGCTGGAAGTCCTCGGCGAGGGCGCCGATCATCTTGTCCTGGGTGGTCCGGGCCCGCTCGACCATCGAAGGCTCCAGCGAGCGCCCCTCGCGCCCTCCCGCGTCCGAGCGGGCGAGGTCGCGCCAGAGGACGTTCAATCGCCGGTAGGGAGTGACGAGGGTGTCGAAGGACCGCTCGGCTTCCTCCAGCGACGCCTCCCCGACGTAGTCCAGAGGGCTCCGGTAGAGGCCGCTCAGCAGGAAGTACCGGAGGACGGCGGGAGAGTGGCGTCGGAGGGTCTCGTCCAGGGGCTCGACGTTCCCCAGGGACTTCGACATCTTCTCGCCCCGCATGTTGAGCAGGCCCCCGTGCATCCAGATCGCGGCGAGGGGGCTCTCGCCCGTCGCCGACTCGGCCTGGGCGATCTCGGCCTCGTGGTGGGGGAACTTGAGCTCGGCCCCTCCGCCGTGGATGTCGTAGCGGGGTCCCAGGACGCTCACGGTGATCGCGGTGTCCTCGATGTGCCAGCCGGGCCGCCCCCGACCCCAGGGGCTCTCCCACCAGGGCTCGCCCGGCTTCTGGGCCTTCCAGAGGGTGAAGTCCTCCGGGGAGCGCTTGCGCGGGTCCACCTCGACCCTGGCCCCGGGCTGGACCGCCTCCACCTTCTGCTTGGAGAGGGCGCCGAACTTCGGGAACCGGGACACCTCGTAGAAGACGTCCCCCCCTTCCACCGCGTAGCCGAACCCCTTGTTCACCAGCGTCCCGATCTGGGACACGATCTCGGGCAGGTAGTCCGTCGTCCGCGCGTACAGGTTGACCGAGCGGACCCCGAGGGCCTCCATGTTGAGGAGGTAGAGCTGGAAGTACCGTTCGGAGACGTCGAAGGTCTCGACCTTCTGGGTCTGGGCCTCCCGGATGATCTTGTCGTCGATGTCGGTCGAGTTCTGGACGTAGAAGACCCGGTAGCCCAGGTGCCGCAGGAGCCGTGCGACGACGTCGAAGAACACGAAGGTGCGGGCGTGGCCGATGTGGGAGGGCTTGTACGGCGTGAGGCCGCAGACGAACATCCCCACGCGCGGGGGCACGAGGGGCTTGAGGGGGACGACCTGCTCCCGCATCGTGTCGTAGATCCGCACTTCCCGGAGCGACCGCTCGGCCCGGGAGCCTCCCGCCGGTCCCGCGCCCGCCGCCGCGCCGTTCGAGGGCACGCCTTCGACCACTGGCTCCGACCCTCCCCGAGGACGGCTAGCCCAGCGCCTGGAGGACGTCCTCGACCAGGTCCTCGTGGTCCTCGATCCCGACGGAGAAGCGGATGAGCCCGTCCGAGATGCCGCGCTTCTCTCGTTCCTCGCGGGGAATCGACATGTGGGTCATGAGCGCGGGGGCCTCGACCAGGGACTCCACGCCCCCCAGGCTCTCGGCCAGGAAGAAGTAGTGGAGGCGCGAGAGGAACCGCCGGGACTCCTCCAGCCCGCCCTTGAGCTCGGCGGTGACCATCCCCCCGAACCCGTCCATCTGCTGACGGGCGAGCGCGTGCTGAGGATGGGAAGGGAGCCCGGGATAGAGGACGCGCTTGACCTTCTTGTGCTTCTGGAGCGCGGAAGCCACTTCGTGGGCGTTCTTCTCGTGCGCCCTCATCCGCAGCCCGAGGGTCCGGATCCCGCGCAGGACGAGGTAGCAGTCGAGGGGACCCGGGATCGCTCCGGCCGCGTTCTGCAGCCACTTGAGCTTCTCGTAGTTGGCCTTCTCCTTGAACACCAGCGCCCCGCCCACGACGTCGGAGTGCCCCCCGAGGTACTTCGTGGTCGAGTGGAGGACCACGTCCG
>JAKATE010000260.1 GCA_021828085.1 Thermoplasmata archaeon
GATGACCGCGTCCATCGGACGTCGGCGACGCGTGTTCCCGTATAATGTCTCATCAAAAGGCGGTCCGGTCACGTCCTGGCCCGTCCGCGCTCCTTCGGGCGTGCCGGCCCGGCCAGTGGAGCTCCGGCACCCCTTGCGTGCACGGTCCGGTCCATGGGGGACCCCGACCCTCGCTCCTCCTTCCGTGGGCCCCTGGCCCGGGCCCGCGGGTCCTTCGCGGAGAGAAGCGTTCCCCGTCGCCCGCAGTCCTTAACAGCCCTCTCCCTACCCATGCTCTGCCGTGACCGCCCCGACGGCATCGTCCCCCCCACCCCCCGCATCGCCCAAACCCACGGCCGGGGAGCCGACGAGCTCCAACGCATCCTCCCCGCCGGCCCGGGCTGCTGCGAGCGGGGGCGGAGGCCGGGTGCCCCATCCGTCCCCGCACTTCTCCGGAGCCCGTTGGTGGGCATGGGGGAACATCACGCACCGGTTCCCGCCGAGCCGCTCGCAACGGCTGAAGGAGTTCCTCCGCCACGAGCTCGGCGTTCCGTCGCTGGGTGCGGGTGGTCCCGGGGCGGACCTCGAGACCCTTTCGATCCCTCCCGGGCGGCTCGACGCGGCCGAGGTACAGGCGATCCGGGCCCTGCTCCCGACGGGGGCGGCCAGCGACGAACGCGAGGAGCGGCTGCTCCACTCCTTTGGCCGGTCCTACGTGGACGTGGTCATCGCGCGAAGGGGGCATCTGCACCAGCTCACGGACCTCGTCGTTCATCCGGCCTCCGTGCAAGAGGTGGAGGACATCCTCCGGTACGCGCACACCCACGACCTCGCGGTCGTGCCGTGGGGCGGTGGCACCAGCGTCGTCGGCGGGGTCGACCCCGAGCGCGGGGGGCACCGGGGGGTACTGACGCTCTCCCTCCAGCGGCTGATGGACCCGCTCGGGCTCGACGAGATGAGCCGCCTCGCCAGGTTCCAGTGCGGCATTCCCGGCCCGGACCTCGAGAAGTACCTCAACGATCGGAAGTTCACGCTCGGGCACTTCCCCCAGTCCTTCGAGTTCTCGACCCTGGGCGGCTGGATCGCGACGCGGTCCTCCGGTCAGGCCTCGTCGCGCTATGGGGAGGTCGTCGAACGCCTGCGGGGCGCCACGGTGGTCACTCCCGTCGGAACGTACCGATGGGAGCGCGGGGTCACGGAGTCCTCCGGCCCGGACCCGTCGCTGCTCTTCCCCGGTTCGGAAGGGACGCTCGGGATCTTCGTCGAAGCCACCCTCGCCGTGGACCCGGTTCCCGCGCGAAGGTCCTACCGGCTCGCGATCTTCCCTGACTGGGAGAGCGGGATCGACGCCGCGCGCGACCTTTCCCAGGAGCCTCCTCACCCCGCCGTCCTCCGGATCGCCGACGCGCAGGAGACCCTCCTCACGCTCGAGGGGAGGCCCCCCGCCGAGACCACGGGGGAGCGCGTCCGAGCGAGGATCGAGACCGGATATCTCGGGCTGCGCAAGCTCGAGGAGGGGTCCATGTGTCTCGCCGTCATCGGTTACGAGGGCACGGAGCGGGAGGTCCGTCACGGCGACGAGCGCCGTCGGGAGGTCCTCCGCGCCCACGGTGGAACGGACATCGGTTCGAAGGCGGGGGACCTCTGGCTCAAGGAACGCTTCCTGCTGCCCTACCTCCGGGACGACCTCCTGGAGGACGGCTGGCTGGTCGAGACCCTGGAGACCGGGGCCGCTTGGAGCGAGATCAAAGGCCTCGCGAGCCAGGTCCACGATGCGCTCCAGAGCACGGCCCGGCGGGGGAAGTTCCCCATCCTCACCGCGGCTCACCTCTCCCACACCTCGTCCACCGGGACCGGGCTCTACTTCACCATCATCGCGCCGCAGGACCCCCAGGACCCGGTCGGCCAGTGGCTCTCTTTGAAGGAGGCCGCGACCGAGACCCTGCTGCGAGCCGGCGGAGTGCTGTCCCACCATCACGGGGTCGGCAAGATGCACCGGCCGTGGGTGGGGGGGTATCGGAAGTCCTTGGCCGGGCTCACGCTCCACGCGGCCAAGAGCTCGTTCGACCCGCTGGGGATCCTGAACCCCGGCAAGACGCTCCCCGAGCCCCGCGTCGACCCGGCTTCCTCCCGGCCGAAGGGCGGAGCGGCCGGGCGGTAGGGGGCCCCCGCACCCGTGTCCGTCGCGTCCTCCCCGGCCGCCCCGTCCACCCGCTCGACGGAGGGCGGGTCGAGCGTGGCCCACCCTCGTGCGACGCGGACACGGGCCGAGAAGTGGAGGGCCCTCCTCGACGGCCCCTTCGACCTGCTCGTCGTGGGAGGTGGGATCACCGGCGCGGGGATCGCGTCCGAGGCGGCCCGGCGGGGAGCCCGCGTCGCGCTCGTGGAACGGGAGGACTTCGGCGGAGGGACCTCCGGCGCGACGTCCAAGATGCTGCACGGAGGCTTGCGCTACCTCCAGCAACGGAAGATCCGGCTCGTACGGGAGGCGCTCCTCGAGCGCGGACGGCTCGTGCGCGCGCTCGGACCGGACCGGGTCCAGCGAACGGAGTTCCTCCTCCCGCTCGACGGG
>JAKATE010000047.1 GCA_021828085.1 Thermoplasmata archaeon
GCTCCGGTCCGCAGGTCCAGAGGGCATCGAAATCCCCCTCCTCGAGCCGTCGTTCCACGAGCCCGGTGACGAACCCCTTCTCGCCTAGGGAGCCGTCGTCGGTGGAGAGGAGGAGCTCCGCTCCCGGGATCCGCGCGAAGCGCTCCCGGAAGAGCAGTTCCTCTCCCCGGGTGGCTCCCAACGCGACCGTGACCCGGCTCCCCCGGGCCGCCGCCGCCTCCGCGGCCGGGGCGAGAACGGCGGCCCCCGAGCCCCCGGCGACCACCAGGACGCGTTCCGGGGAGAGGTCGAAGCTGTTCCCGTACGGCCCCCGGAGGCCGACCCGGGCACCGGGCTTGAGGTCGAGCACCCGGCGCGTGGTGAGCCCCATGGCCTTGATGGTGACGGCCTTCTGCGGGCCTTCCACCTGGGAGAGCGACATGGGGAGCTCGTCCTCCCCGGGAAGCCATAGCATCACGAACTGCCCCGGAAGGGCCGGCGGGAGGTAAGGGAAGACCAGGGTGACGGTGGAAGGGGTCTCCCGGACCACCTCCACCAGCGAAGCGAGGACACGCACGGACGCGGCAGGGACCGGGCCCGATTAGTCTTGCCGTTCTCCCGGCCCGGGGAGGGGAAAGGGCCCCCCACCCGGGCGGCCCGCCTCCCTCCGGGGAGCGGCGGGCCTTCGCTCGGTCGTTACTGCGCGGGTGGCTCCGGGGGGGTTGCTCCCTTGCCCGGTTCACCGGAGGCCGGGGGGGCCTCCCCACCGCCCGGTGAGGGGCCGGGGGCTACCGAGGTGGGAGTGGTCGGGGGAGGTCCGCTCCAGCCGGGGGGCGAGGTCTCCTTCGCCGGGCGGCGCCCACGGGTCCAGCCGATGAGGGCCAGGATCGCCAGGACGATGACCACGGCGATGAGCGCCCAGTCGAGGCCGCTCAGACCCGAGGGGCTGCTGGTGGTGGGGGGGGTGCTCGGTGTCGGCTTGGTGAACTGTATGGAGACGCTTGCGGGGGAGCCCGACACGCTGAACGAGCCGGAGCTGGGCGTCGAGTTGTACCCCGCGACGCTCCCCACGGTGTAGTAGTAGAACCCGCCGGCCAGGTCGAGCGAGAGGCCCGAGGTGGTCCCGACGAGCGTGGTGGCCTTCACGACGACCCCGTTCTGGGTGAGCCCGCTCACCGTGATCGACCAGCTCTGTCCCGAGGGGAGGCCGGTCTCGCCGAAGCTCACCGCGTAGCTCGCCGCGAAGCTGACGTCCAGCTGGACCGGCCCGTCCAGCACGCTCAGCGTTCCGTTCGGAGGAGCGACGAAGCCCGACACCGGCCCCACCGAGTAGCGGTAGGTCCCGTTGGGCTGGCTGAAGGTGATCGGTCCGGTGAGGTTGGTGAGGGTGGTGGACCCCAGCGTGACCGACCAGTTCGTCCCGGAAGGGAGCCCGAGCGGCACGAACGTCACGGCGTAGACCACCGGGGTGAAGGTCACGGTCAGGTTGACGTCCGCCCCGTTCACGGTGACGCCCCCGCCGGAGGCGCGGTAGCCGTTCACCAGGAGCGGACGGTAGCTCCAGGTCCCGTTCGCCGCGGGGAGGCTGAGGAGCGTGCCGTTACCGGTCACGTTGGCGTTCGCGTAGGAGATGCTCACGCCCCAGCTGGTCCCCGTGGGGAGGCCGACCTCCGCGAAGGTGACGGTGTAGTTCACGATCCGGAAGTAGACGGGGATGACGATGTTCGCCTGCTGGTAGGTGCCGTTGCCCGAGGCCTGGGTCGGGCGATAGCCGGCGATCCCCCCCACGGTGTACGAGTACGCGGTCCACGCGCCGTTGGCCTGGAGGTAGGCCAGGGAGGCGCCGGTGCCGGAGAGGAGCGTACCGTTGATGGTGATCGACCAGGGGGTGCCGGCGGGGAGCCCGTACTCCACGAAGGTGATGGTGTGCTCGCTCCAGGCCTTCATGAGCGGATAGTGGTCGACGGCGATCCCGGCGGCGATGACGTACGGGGTGTCCCCGATGCCGTCGGAGCCCGGGACGTTCTGCCCGGGTCCCTTGAAGTTGTCCTTCCCCGTGTACGCCGACCAGTAGTTCCCTCCGATGGGGTAGGAATCGTTCCAGCGGTTCGCGCTGCTGCTCCCCTTGAAGAGGACCGGGCCGTCCCGGATGAAGTTGTTGTGGTAGGCGAGCAGTCCGGTCGAGTTGTTGAGGGAGAAGGCCCAACTGTCCGCCGCGAGCCGGTTCCCCACGAGCTGGATCGCGGAGGAATTGTTGAGCTCGAACCCCCAGTAGGAGTTGGACAGGTCGTTGCCCACGGCGGTGATGTTCTGCGAACTGTCGATCGCCAGTGCGTAGCCGCCGGCCCCCGAGTCGTTGTTCCCGTTCAACACCAGGTTCAGCGAGGAGTACACCCAGAGCGCGTAGCCCTTCGACCCGGTGAAGTGGTTGTCCGCCACGTTTCCTCCGAGGTCGTAAGCGAAGTAAGCCGCGTCCGCCGTGTCCGAGGTGGCGGTGTTGTTGACGACCGTCAAGGAGTTGATGCCCCAGAGGTCAAGGGAGATGTTGTCCCCGTTCAGGTTTGAATCGCTCACGAGCGCTTGCGCCGTGTAGTACGGATAGACCCCGAAGGCGCTATCGGGGGTCGACACGTTGACCACGCTGAACGAGGCCTCGTAGTCACCCCAGACCGCGTACTCCCATCCCTGGAAGTACGAGTCCTGGAGCCGTACCCGGGCGGAAGCGTAGTCCCCGAAACCCGAGGCCGAGCTCCGGGAGGCGCTTCCCGTCGGGGCCCATGGGCCATAAGCCCGAACCCCCGCGATGGAGACGTTCCCGATGTACTCGGTGTAGATCCCGTAATCGGTGATGGAGCGCAGGGTGGTGTCCTGGATCGTTACGGAGCCCGTCCAGATGGACTCGACCCCGTAGTCCGCGCCGGTGAAACTGCCCCCCCAGACCTGGAGTTGCGAGCTGTACTGATCGTAGATGCCCGCGCTGCTGCTGAAGTACGTCGCCGGGTCGTGGAACGTCACGTTGTCGAAGCGGACCATCCCGTCGGAGGAGTCCTCGTAGCTCCCGTAGCTGAGGTCCCAGAGATGGGTACCGTTCACGGAGACCGCAGCCGTGTACTCGGTGTAGATCCCGTATTCGGCATAGCTCAAGTTCCCCCCCTCCACGGTGAGGGAGGACGAGCCCACCGCGTAGATGTCCACCGAGCCCGATACGTTCGTGGTGGAGATGTTGACCCCTTCGAGCAGGACGGGCGCGAGGGCATAGTAGGCGTAGATCCCGTACTCGTTGCCCACGTTCTCCCCGCCGATGACCGTACCCCCTCCCTCCAGGTAGACCCCCACGCCGGAGGTGGCGTAGGAGACGTTGTCCGCTAGGAAGGCGACCGCCGAGATTGGGCCGTAGGTATAGATCGGATAGTCCGAGTGGCCCAGCTCCGAATGGCTCAGCCGGAGGTTGGAGCTGTACTCCACGAGGGCCGCGTAACCCGTGGAGTAGGTGAGGTTGAGGGAGGAGAGGGTGACGTTCGTGGCTGCGTAGGTGTAGAGCCCAGAGTTGTGGCCCGAGGCGTTGATCCCCGCACCGACAACGTTGGAGGTGTAGGAAAGATAGATCCCATAGGTGTAGAGGGACGATGGATAGTTCAGCTGGAGGGAATCATGGTAGAGGCTGGCGTTTTCCACCCCTTGGAAATAGAGGGCACGGTAATCGTGCTCGGCATAGTTGTCCGTGACATTGAGGAAGGAGGAGCCCTCCGCAAAGATGGCGTAACTGTTCGAGTCGTTCACCGAGTTCGAGAGGAGGGTCACCCCGGTGGTCTGGTAGAGGAAGATGGCGTTGGAGTCCCCCGAAACGTTGTTCCCGCGGATATAGGCGTGGACGGAATCCAGAACCGAGATCGCGCCGAATCCGTACGTCGTGGGCACCCGGTAGGCGAGATCCCCGACGATCGCGGAGCCGGTGACCTGGTCGAGTTGGACCCCGTGGCTCGCGCTGAGGTTGTCATCCTGCACGCGGACCGAGCTGCTCTGGAAGACATGGACCCCATAGGACCCCCCCGAGGCCAGGGTGCTGTTCCCCACGGTGACCCCTGTGGAGTTTCCGATCTGGACGGCCGTGCCCGCCCTGGCGAAGTCCCTGGAGGTGATCTGGTTGAGGGTCGCGGTGGCGGAGGAGTTCACACTGATCGCGTGGGTGGCGTTGGTGATGAGAAAGTCGTTCACCTGGACGTCCGAGACGGTCAGCAACGTGAGCGCGCTCGCGCCCGCTCCGGTCGAGTTGAGGTCGTGTCCGGCCCCGTTGAGGACGCTGCCGTTACGCTCGTCCACAATAGTGCCGTTCATGTCGGCCGTGAGGGTGTAGGTGTTCCCGGAGACCGAGATCGGGGCCGTGTTGGTGCTCAGCGATCCGTCCGGTAGGATGGTGACATGGACCACACCCCCTGCCGGATGCGCCGGGGCAGCCGAGGCGTTGGGCACCCCCGCGAGGACCAGGGCCAGAAGGACCAGGACGATCGTCGAGAGACGGGGCGCGGCTCCGCGGAGCAGGCTGACCATGCATCATCGACGCGAAAGTCGTCTATTTGATGGTTGGTGCGGTGCACCGGCCCCCCACCTCCTGGTCCCCAAGGGTAATCCACCTCCCCGTCCTCCCGTCCCGGGGGGCAGATGCGTCCCTCTCATCCCTGCTCGATCTGCGGACATCCGACCCCCGAGGCATGTCGGAGCGCGACAGCGGACCTCCCCCTGGCCCTGCGAGAGAGGTGTCTGGGCTGCGGCTGCCCCTGTCGCGCGTCCCGGGAGATCCTTCAGGGTTCCGGGCTTGGGCCGCACGGACCCGGCCGGGGTCCGCCAGGGCCCGCTTCACCCACCAGCCGTGAACTCTGAACGCGATGAGGGAGGCCACCGACCCCGGAGAGGGCCCCCCCGGGTACCGTAGCGAAGAACGGCCCCCGGGGGGACCGGTCACCGGGGGTGGGCCATGCCGCAGGCTTCCGAGACGCTCGCCAGGCCTCCCCGTTCGATCTCCTCCTCGAGCCCGGCGGCGATGCGCCCCAGAACGGAGATCCCGTGGGTGGACACCGCGGTTCCCACCTGGACCGCGGAGGCACCGGCCAGGATGTATTGGAACGCGTCGCGGGCGCTCCCGATCCCTCCAACGCCCACGATCGGTATCCGGACCCGTTCGTAGATCGACCAGACGCACGCCAGTCCCACCGGGAGGATGGCCGGCCCGCTGAGTCCTCCGGTAGCGTGCGCCAGGATGGGCCGCCGGAGCGTCGGGTCGATGGCCAGCGCGCGGACCGTGTTGATCGCGGTGATGGCGTCGGCCCCGGCCTCCTCGGCGGCCTCGGCGAGGCCCGCCGGATCGTGGGTGTTGGGAGTGATCTTCGCCCACACCGGGAGGCTCACGGCCGACTTCGTCGCCCGCACCACCGCCCGGACCTCCTCGGGGTCCTGTCCGAGCTCGCTGCCGTACCCCTGGGCGTGCGGGCAGGAGAGGTTCAGCTCGAGCGCGACCACGCCTGTGCGCTCCATGGCCCGGGCGAGCCGGGAGAACTCCTCGGCATCCTTGCCGAAGATGCTTCCTACGAGCGGGGCACCCGAGGAGCGTGCCTGGGCGATCTCCTCCGGGTAGCGGTCGATCCCGGGATTGGGGAGACCCATGGCGTTGAGCATCCCCCATTCGCCCAGGCTCTCGACGGTGGGGTTAGGGTAACCTTCCCTCGGGGAGAGGCCGATGGACTTGGTGACCACCCCTCCGGCGCCGGCCCGGTAGGCCTCTGCCATGGACCGGCCGCTCTCCCCCCAGATGCCCGAGGCGAGCAGCACCGGGTTGCGGAAGGGGACGCTCCCGACCCGCGCGGTCCCATCGACCACGGGCCGTTGCACCCCGTGAGCGTACATATACCTGCGGCGGGTGACGGCCCTTCCCATGCGCCTCGACCGGCTCACCGATGCCGCCCGGTCCGCCCTGGAGCGCGCCTTCGCGCTCGCCTTGGAGCGGAACCAGCAGGGGGTCGAGCCTCTCCATCTTCTCCGCGCCCTCCTCGAAGAGGATTCCGTCGCCGCCGACCTGCTCACCGGGGCGGGGGTGGACCTCTCCGCGCTCCAGGCCAGGGCGGAGAGCGCGCTCCGGGCCCAGCCCGAGGCGGACCACGTCTCCCCCTCCGAGCAGTACGTCTCCCGCGAGCTGAACCGGGTCCTCGATCGTGCCGAGGTCGAGTCGAAGGAACTCAAGGACCGCTACGTCTCTGTGGAGGCGCTCCTGCTGGCGCTCTCCCTGGAGAGCACCCCCGCCCGCGCACTGCTGGGGGAGAGCGGGGCCTCCCCGGAGAAGCTCCGCGCGGCGATCCAGGGGCTTCGGGCCTCCAGCCCGGGGGCGCAGAGCCGCGGCCACGAGGGCGGGCTCAAGTCCCTCGAGAAGTACTCCCGGGACCTCACCGAGCTGGCCCGCCAGAACCAGCTGGATCCGGTGATCGGACGGGACGAGGAGATCCGCCGGGTCATCCAGATCCTCTCCCGCCGCACCAAGAACAACCCGGTCCTCATCGGGGACCCCGGGGTGGGGAAGACCGCCATCGTGGAGGGGCTCGCCCAGCGGATGGTGGCCGGGGACGTGCCCGAGTCGTTGAAGGACAAGCGCCTCCATTCGCTCGACCTGGGAGCCCTGCTCGCCGGAGCGAAGTTCCGGGGCGAGTTCGAGGAGCGCCTCAAATCCGTCATCCGAGAGGTGGAAGCCTCCAACGGGGAGGTGGTCCTCTTCATCGACGAGATCCACACCCTCGTCGGGGCCGGCGCGGTGGAGGGTGGGGCGATGGATGCCTCGAACCTGCTGAAGCCAGGCCTGGCGCGCGGGACGCTCCGCTGCATCGGAGCGACGACCCTGGAGGAATATCGCAAGCACATCGAGAAGGACGCGGCGCTCGAGCGGCGCTTCCAGACGGTCCTGGTCCGCGAGCCGAGCGTGGAGGACACCATCTCGATCCTCCGGGGGCTCAAGGAGCGCTACGAGCTCCATCACGGCGTCCGGATCCACGACGCCGCACTGGTGGCGGCGGCGACCCTCACGGCGCGTTACCTGTCCGACCGCCACCTGCCGGACAAGGCCATCGACGCCATCGACGAGGCGGCGAGCATGGTCCGCCTCTCGCTCGACTCGCGCCCTCCCGAGCTCGACCAGCTGACCCGCCGGATCCGCCAGCTCGAGGTGGAGAAGGTCTCGCTCCGCAAGGAGAGCGATCCGGCGAGCCGGGAGCGGCTCTCCCGCCTGGACCGCGAGCTCGCGAACCTCCGGGAGGAGGAGCACGCGCTGCTCTCGCGCTGGAAGAAGGAGAAGGAGAAGGTGGAGGAGGTCCGGCACCTCCGTCGCGAGCTCGAGGCGGCCCGGACCGAGGAGATCGAAGCCGAGCGGGCGGGGGACCTGGAGCGGGTGGCCCGTCTGCGCTACGGGCGCGTCCCCGAGCTCAAGAAGGCCCTCGAGGCGCACACCGCGGCCGAGAGTTCCGGTCGGCAGCTGCTCCGCGAGGAGGTCGATGAGGAGGACGTCGCCCAGGTCGTCTCGCGCTGGAGCGGCGTGCCGGTCTCGCGGATGCTGGCGGGGGAGGCCGACCGTCTCCTCCAGATGGAGAAGGTCCTCCGGGGGAAGGTGGTCGGTCAGGACGAGGCGGTCTCGGCCGTGGCCCGGGCCGTCCGGCGGGCCCGCAGCGGGCTCGCGGACCCCAACCGCCCCATGGGCGCCTTCCTCTTCCTGGGGCCCACGGGCGTGGGGAAGACCTACCTCGCGCAGACCCTCGCGGAGTTCCTCTTCCACGACCCGAAGGCGCTCGTCCGGCTCGACATGTCCGAGTACATGGAGAAGCACAGCGTCGCCCGCCTGGTGGGCGCTCCCCCGGGCTACGTCGGCTACGAGGAGGGGGGCCAGCTCACCGAGGCCGTCCGTCGCCGGCCCTTCACCGTCCTTCTCCTCGACGAGGTCGAGAAGGCGGCCCCCGAGGTGATGAACCTCCTCCTGCAGCTCCTCGACGAGGGGCGGCTCACCGACGGGCAGGGGCGGACGGTGGACTTCCGCAACACCCTCGTCATCCTGACGAGCAACCTCGCGGCCGAGGTCTTCTCCCAGGAGTTGAGCGAGGCCGAGCGCCGGCGCCGGGTCGAGCAGGCGCTCCGGGGGTTCTTCCGCCCCGAGTTCCTCAACCGCCTCGACGAGGTGATCATCTTCCACCCGCTCACGCCGAAGGAGGTGGGGGCCATCGTCTCGCTCCAGCTCGCGGCCATCGAGGCGCGGCTCAAGGACCGGCGCCTCAAGCTCAAGGTCACCCCGGCCGCCGAAAAGCTCCTGGCGAAGGAGGGGTTCGACGCGGAGTTCGGGGCGCGCCCCCTCAAGCGCGTCCTCCAGAGGCGCGTGGTCGACCCGCTCACCGAGAAGGTTCTTGCGGGGGAGGTCCCGGAGGGCTCCGAGATCGAGATCGACGCGGACGACGAGGAGCTACGGCTCAAGGTCCATCCTCCCCGCTCCCCCCGAACGCCCGCGGCCGAGGCCGCCTGAGAGGAGGGGTCGGTGTCGGGCCGGGCACGTTCGATCCTCCTGACCCTCCTGGGGAGCCCTGCGCTCGGGCCGGCCCTGGCCAAGGTGGGCACCAAGTCCGACCTCACCCTCTATCACCACGTGACCGAGGGGCTCGCCGTGAGCTACGTGGAGCCGACGCTCTACCCGGAGCGCTTCCCTCCGCTGCTCGCTGCTCTCGCCATGGGCGACGCGGTGGTGCTCGCCGTGGAGAAGCTCGACCGGGATCTCGCCGAGTGCGTGGTCACCAGTGACCTCGCCGGGAAGGACCGGGGGTTCGTCGTGCTGGGGCCGTCGGTGGGGGAAGCCGAGGTGAGGGCCCTGCTCAAGGGAACCCAGCTGGAGGGCTATCCCTTCCTTCCCTGGGAGCTTCCCCGCGTCCGCACCCAGGTGGAGGCGATGGAGCCCCCGCCCCCGAAGGGGGAGCTCTCGATCCCGGTGGACCACGCCTTCCCCGTGAAGGGGGTCGGCCCCGTGGTGCTCGGCGTGGTCCGCGGGGAGCCCGTCCGGGCGCACGAGAAGCTCCGCCTCTTCCCCACGGAGAAGACCGTGGAGGTGCGCTCGATCCAGGTGCACGATGTGGAGGTTCCCGAGGCCTCGCCCGGGGACCGCGTCGGCCTCGCCCTGAAGGGCGTGGAGGCCGAGGAGCTCAGCCGGGGGCTCCTGCTCGCCCGGGAGGGGAGCTACGCGGTGAAGGACCTCCTCGAGATCGACCAGTACCGACCCTGCCGGTTCTTCAAGGGGAAGGCGGGGGAGGGGGACCGGGTCCACGTGAGCCTCGGGCTCTCGCTGGCGAGCGCGAAGGTCCAGACGGTCGATGGCCCACGCTACACCCTTGCGCTGGACAAGCCGCTCGCGGTCCGGCCGGGAGAGCGGGCCCTCCTGGTCCAGCTCTCCGGGATGGGGGCCGGTCCCCGCGTGGCCGGCGGCGGTCTCACGCTCTGACGGAGGGAGGAAGGGCGCTCCGGAGCGATCTCAGGCGTACATCCCGAGGCTCTCTTTGGCGAGCTCTTCCTCGCCCACCACCTTTTCGATGGCGCGCTCGAAGTCGACCATGGTGACCGAATCGCGCTCCTCGCGGATCGCCCACATGCCGGCCTCGGTGCAGATGCTCTTGATGTCGGCCCCGGTGCTTCCCTCGGTGCGCGCGGCCAGGGTGTCAAAGTCCACCGGCTCCTTCATGCTCATCCCGCGGCTGTGGATCCGGAAGATCTCGCTGCGGCCGGCGAAGCTCGGGATGGGGATCTCCACGATCCGGTCGAAGCGGCCCGGGCGCAACAGCGCATCGTCCAGGATGTCCGGCCGGTTCGTCGCCGCGATGATCTTCACGTTGGAGAGGGGCTCGAAGCCGTCCATCTCGGCCAGGAGCTGCATGAGGGTGCGCTGGACCTCGCGGTCCCCGCTCGTCGCCACCTCGAGCCGTTTGGCCCCGATGGAGTCGATCTCGTCGATGAAGATGATCGTCGGGGCCTTCTCCCGGGCCAGCTGGAAGAGCTCACGCACCAGGCGCGCCCCCTCCCCGATGTACTTCTGGACGAGCTCGCTGCCGACCAGCCGGATGAACGTGGCGTGAGTGTGGTGCGCCACGGACTTCGCGATCATGGTCTTGCCGGTCCCCGGAGGCCCGATGAGCAGGACGCCCTTGGGGGGGTCCACCCCCACCTTCCGGTAGAGCTCGCTCCGGAGGAGCGGGTACTCCACGGACTCGCGGATCTCCCGGATCTGGTCCATGAGCCCGCCGATGTCGTCGTAGGTCACGGTGGGCCGGGTCACGATCTCGCTCGCCGTGACCAGTGGGTCCAGCGAGGCGGGCAGGACCCCCATCACCGCGAGGGTCTGCTTGTTGAGCGCCACCCGGGAGCCCACCGAGAGCTTGTCGTGCTCGACGGTCTCGGCGGCGTTCACCACGAAGTCCGGGCCGGTGGAGCTCTTCACCACCAGCCGTCCGTCGGTGAGCACGTCGCGCACCGTGCCGACGACCAGGGGAGGATAGCGGAGCCGGTCCAACTCGGTCTTGAGGCGCTTGACCTCGCGCTGGAGCCGGAGGATCTCCGCCTCCATGTAGTGGCGCTCGCTCTCGACGCGCTTGATCGCCTCGGCGAGCTGGTTGTTCCTCAGCTCCAGATAGTTCATTCGGTCGGAGGCATCGTCCTGCTCCCCGACTGCGCCGTTCTCCGCCATTCCGTTGGATCCTGACCGGTGCCGGCCCCTCTCGGGAAGCTGGGGCCGAGTCCCTATGGCCGCCCGGGTTATATGAGGGTGCCTCACGCACCTTCCCGAAGGGAGAGGGAGAAACGCTCTTACGGTCGCGGACCGAGCGTGCGGGCCGAGATTCGGTCCAGGAGGAGGAGCGAGCCTGTCCGGAAGCGGACCCACGGAGCTACGCGGATACGCCTCGGCCCCCGGCCACGTCACCGGGATCTTCGTCCCGGAGGTCGAGGACCCGGATCCGCTGCGCTGCGGGTCCCGGGGTGCGGGGATCGTCCTCGACGTCGGCGTGAGCGCCTCCGCCCGCCTGACCCGCCGCGGCGCGGGCTCCCCCCCCTCGGTCCGCCTTACGGAGCGCGGCCAGCCGGCCCGGCTCCCCATCACGCAAGCGGCGCTCTCCGCCCTCCCCGGGATCGGCGACTGGGAGGTGGAGGTCGACCTCCAGCACGACCTTCCCATCTCCCAGGGGCTCGGGATGAGCGCGGCGGGGTCCTTCGCCTCGGCGCTCGCCGTGGCGAGCGCGCTCGGGCTCCCGGTCCGGCATGCCGCGGAGGCGGCGCACGTCGCGGAGGTGCGCCTCCACGGGGGGCTCGGAGGGGTGAGCTCGATCCTGGGCGGGGGGATCGAGGTGCGCCGGAGGGCCGGTCTCCCACCCGTCGGCCTCGTGGAACGAACCCCCCTCTCCGAGGGCTTCTTCCTGGCGACCCTCCCCACTCCGCTCCCTTCCCCGCCCCTCCTTTCCGACGCCGACTTCCTCCTCCGGGTGAGCCGGGCCGGTGAGCGCTGGCTGCACGAGCTCGGCCCGCCCCCCATCCGGTGGGAGGCGCTCCTCAGCGTCTTCGAGCTGTTCACCGACGAGCTCGGGCTCGCCCCGCCGCTCCTCCGCGACACGATCCTGAAGGTCCGTCAGCAGGGGGCCCGGGCCTCGCAGACGATGCTGGGCAACACTCTCCTCGCCTGGGCGCCCACGGAGGACGCGGAGGAGATGCTCATCCAGAACCTTCGCCGGGCGAAGCTCGTGATCCGTCGGGTGCACATCGGGGCGGAGGGGGCCGGGGTCCGTCCTCCTCCCCCCGAGGCTTGAGCGCGCCGGGGACGAAAGTCTCAAGAAGGGGGCCCGGCTCGGCCGCGCGCGTTCATGGTCCGAAAGCCCAGCCGGATGTATCGGAAGGTCGAGGGTCAGGTGTACACCCGCACCGAGTACATGGGAGGGATCCCGCACTGCCGGATCACCCAGTTCGACACCGGGAACGTCCTCCAGCCCTACCGCTTCCACTTCAGCCTCCAGACGGAGGAGGCCGCGAACATCCAGGACAAGGCCCTCGAGGCCGCCCGGGTGAGCGTGGTGCGGGTCATGGACAAGGTGGCGTCGAACAACTTCCACGTGAAGGTGCGCAAGTATCCACACGCCATCCTCCGCGAGCACAAGATGGCCACCGGGGCCGGCGCGGACCGCATCTCCGACGGGATGCGGCGGGCGTTCGGCAAGCCGGTCGGCCACGCGGTGCGCGCGCAGATCGGCGAGACGATCATCACCCTCGGCTGCCGCTCCGAGAACGTCCCTTCGGCCAAGGAGGCCATGCGCAAGGCCGCGAGCAAGCTCCCGGTCCCGGTCCGGGTCCTCGTGGAGGAGGACTCGGCGCTCGTCGAGGGGGTCCGGGCCGCTGCGGTGGCGCCGGTGCTCGCCGCACCGGCCCCGGCGGAGGCCGCCCCCACCGAGGAGAAGAGA
>JAKATE010000261.1 GCA_021828085.1 Thermoplasmata archaeon
CTACCGGCTCGGCCGAGCTCCCGTAGTCTAGTGGTCAAGGATAGGGGCCTCTCGAGCCTCTGACGCGGGTTCAAATCCCGCCGGGAGCATTTCATCGAAATCGGGCCAGAGGGTGCCGGCTCCGCACGAGGCGAATCGCTCAGCCTGTGAGCGGGAGCTGAGAGCCCTCTCACTGCTCGGCTCGAACCGCCCTCAGCGAGGGCTCTGCCCGCACTCCCGGGGCTTCGCTCTCCTCCAGGAGCGGGGTCCCCGGAGGGGTCGAGTCCCCGTACAGGATCCGACGCCGCCCCCGGCTGTGCGGGTCGAAACCGCCTTCCCAGCGCTTCCCAAGTTGTCCGAACCGGCGGCCCTTGTCGCTCGATTGGGAGGGCTCCGCAAGGAGGAGCGCTAGAGAGCCGCGCATCTCCCCTCCTTGAAGTGTCCCCCCGAAGTGTAGACCCGCCCCGCCACTTCCGGGGGGCGGGGAGTTGGAGAGACCCGCCGCAAGAAGTAATATATTGGGGAAACAGAAATTGACTTTCTGAGGCCCCCACAGCCCCGGCGTGAATATGTTCTGCCCAGCCTGTGGAACTCTGAACGACCCTCCCTCGCGCTTCTGCAGTCATTGTGGCCGCCAAGTTCCCGGTTGGCCCTCCGGGGATGTCAAGGTTGCCCCGGGAACACCTGCTCCCCCCGCCCCGGCTCGAGCCGCGACCGCGTCCTTCTGCTCGAACTGTGGGGCCCGGCAGGCGGAGCTTGGCCAGGGGTACTGTGGGGAGTGCGGACAACCGTTGGTAGGTGACCCCCGAAGGAGCAGCGCCCCGGGAGTCGTCGCGCCTTCCTCCGGAACGAACCCCGCTTCGTTCTCGCCGGGGGCCCCGAGGTTCGTAGGGTCCGGTCCGTTCCTCCCTCCGCCTCCAGCACCTCCTCCCGTGGCCCCTACCCCCGGAGCGGCCCCGCGCCGGCTGGGTCGTTGCCTCCTATCCCCGGCCGAGCAGCAACAGGTCGAGCGGTCCGTCAGGGATCTGACCCGCGCCTCGCGCGCACCGAACTTCCTGCTGGCCACCGCGGCGGGCCTCGCCGGCATCGGTGCCCTCTTCGATCCGACCGGCACATTGGCCATCTTCGCGGTGATCTTCGGCCTAGGAGGCCTTGGATTGGGGTTGGCGGTCGGTCGATGGCGTCGGCCCTTCCTGAAGTTGAGGGGGGTCCACGAGGGCATCGACACTTTGGCCTTGGTGCAGCCGGTGCCGGGAAAGCGGCGTTCCCTCCCCGGGATGGAGGTCTTGGCTCGTCGCCACCGGCTCCGGTCCGCGGAAATGCACTTCCGCGCGAAGGGTCACCGTGTGTCCAACCCCATCCCGTGGGGGCTGGTCCGTCGCGGACTCAACCGTCTCCTGATCGTGAGCGGACCGGGGACTTCCCCGCGAGCTTCCCCTCGAGTCGCCCTCCTTCTTTCCGTGAACGGAACCCTGCTCTCTCAGCCGGGCAACCCTCCGATTTGGCTCCGCTGGGAGGAGCCCCCGTCGCCCCCGGGACGGATGCGGGGGCAACGGGGCCCCCTACGTCTGAGCGCTGCGCTCCTTCCCATCCTTCAGATTCTCCTTCCCCTGGTCTTGGTGATGGGCGTCGTAGGGTCGGGAGCCGGGTTTCTCAACGTGGCCTCCTCGACCTCCGCTTCGCCCCACCTCCTGCCCGGCTCGACCGCTCCGAGGGGGGTCCCTTCTCCGGTCCAAGGGGCAGCGAGCCGCGGGGACGTCGTGGGACCATCCGACAGCTACTGCACGCAGAACCTCTGCGACGGGCTCCTCCTTGCCGATCAAAACCTCAATGCCACCGAGGGAATCGTGGTGGGTGGGGACATCTGCGGGGTCGACCAGTTCGGCCAAACGGTCCTCGATCCCTCCGGGGCGACCCCGGTCGTCCCTTGTCCTACCTCGGGATGGAACACCGGGGACCAGATCTACACGAAGGTCGTTCCATCGGCCGGGGGGGTCACGGCCATCTGTCATATCAGCTGGGGAGACGGCTCGACCTTCGACTCCGCATGCGGGTATTCGGACTCCACCATCCATGTCTATTCCTCTCCAGGGAGTTACAACGTGACCGGCTATCTCTGCTATTCCACCGGGAGCTGTGATTCGGAGGCCTCGGTCGAGGTCTATATCAACTTGGGGCTCGGAGGCGCCGCGACCGTCGCGGGCATCACGGGCCTGGGTCTCGGTTTCGCCGGTGTCGTCCCCGTCGCCGGAGGAGGATCGGGACCAACCCCGCCGGGCGGGCTAGGGGGGTCAGCGTACGCTACCGCCCCCTACTACCCGCCCGACTTCCAGGGCTCCGACGGACTCTGGGGAGGCGAGGGCTCGTGGGCCGACCCGTACACCTATCTCGAGGCGTCCCCCTGGCAGGCGCCGGTTACCCTCCCCCCTCCCCCGTTCTCCCCGGCCCAGCCTTCCCCGTGGATACCCCAACTCCCCGCTCCTACGCTCCAACCCATCGCGCAGTCCGGCGCGGACTCCATCGCGGTCCCCAGCACGAGCGACGGACAGGTCGTCGACATG
>JAKATE010000048.1 GCA_021828085.1 Thermoplasmata archaeon
GAGGGAGGACGGAGCCTCTCCATCGGGCTCGAGGCCAACGCCGCCGACATCTACCCGGAGCTGGTCCGGCGCGGGATCACGCCCGACGTGGTCTCGGACCAGACCGCTGCCCACGACCTCAACGTGGGGTACGTCCCGAACCACTTCTCCCTCCCCGAGGCCGAGGCGCTGCGCCGTACGGACCCCTCCCGGTACCGGGCCGAGGTCTACCGGGCGATCGTGGAGGAGGCCCGGGCCTTCCACCAGATGCTCCGGAACGGTGCCCGCGGTTTCGACTACGGGAACAACTTCCGGACACGGGCGCGGGAAGGGGGGTATGCCGAAGCGTTCGAGATCCCCGGGTACGTTCCCCGGTACATCCGCCCCCTCTTCGCGGTGGGCTCCGGTCCCTTCCGTTGGCTCGCGCTCAGCGGGGATCCTCAGGACATCCACCGGATCGACCGGGCCATCGCGGAGGAGTTCCCGGAGGACGAGCACCTCCTCCGCTGGATCCGGCTCGCCGGGGAGAGGGTCGAGTTCCAGGGCCTCCCGGCCCGGATCTGCTACCTCGCCTACGGCCAGCGTGAGCGCTTCGGCCTCGCCATCAACCGGCTGGTCCGGCAGGGGGAGGTCTCCGCCCCCGTCGCCATCGGACGGGACCATCACGACACCGGCTCGGTCGCCTCCCCCTTCCGGGAGACCGAGGGGATGAGGGACGGGACCGACGCCATCGCGGATTGGCCGATCCTCAATGCCCTCCTCAACGTCGCCTCGGGGGCGACCTGGGTCTCGGTCCATCACGGGGGAGGCGTGGGGATCGGCAACGCCATCCATGCCGGACTGGTCGTCGTCGCCGATGGGAGCCCGGAAGCGGAGAGGAAGATCTCCCGCTGCCTGAACTCCGACCCCGGTCTCGGCGTGGTCCGGCACGCCGACGCCGGCTACGCGGCGTCCCTTCGGACGGCCGAGAAGGGGCGCTTCCGGCGCTTGAGCCCCCCCACCATGGAGCCGGAGCCCTAGCGCATCTTCCGGCCGGTGCTCGGGGAGTCCCGGGATCGCCCGGGAGCAGGGGCAAAGCGTTGGCGAACCTCGAGGTAGGCCCGTAGATCCTCGGGGAAGCTCCTCCGCGTCAGACAGAGCCGGATCCCCGAGGCATCGCCGAAGTACGCGCCCGGGCAGACCAGAACGCCCTGGAGGACCGCCTACTCGGCGAGGCGGCGCGTATCCACGCTCCTGGGGAACCGGTCGAAGGCGACCGGGGCGGAGAGCTCGGGCAGGTCCGGGAACCTCTCCCGCAGGACCTTCTCGTTGCTGCGGAAGATCCCCCGCGCTTCGGAAAGGACCCTCTCCCTCTGCCCCAGCAAGGAGATCGCCCAGCCAACGGAAGCGCCCGCGGGTCGGTCGAGCAGGAGACCGTGGGCGGCGGCGAAGGCCGCAGCTTCTTCCGGGGGGGTCACCACCCATCCGACCCGGATCCCATCGGCACCATACGCCTTGGTGAAAGTCCCCGTGACCCAGAGGCGGGGCCGGCACTCCCGAGCGAGGCTCGGCCGGTCAGAGAACTCCCGGAACGTCTCGTCGACCAGGAGCGTTGTGCGTGGGCCACCCGGCCCTTCCAACTCCTTGCGGGGGAGGGCAACCCCCAGCGGGTTGGACGGGTTCGAGCAGGCCCGGAGATCGTACGCGACGGATCGGCCTTTCTCGGAGAACCCCGTCCATGCCGCTCCCAGCCGAAGTTGGTCGTACTCGGCGCGCGGAAGCCAGACCGTGGGACTGGCGGCCGCCCGTCGGGCCCCGGCCCGTCGCCGTAGATGGAGCATCACGAGAGCGTTCCCTTCGTGGGCCCCATGGGTGAGGAAGAGGCGGGACGGCTCGACCCCCAGTTGGGCGGCCAGGAGCGCTCGGAGCCGCTCCGGGTCCCCCTCCCGGGGGGGTTCCGCGAGGATCTCCCGGGTGCTCTCGAGGGCCCCGATCATCCCGCTCAACGAGAGATCGTGAGGAGTCCCGGGATGGGCCAGGATCCACTCGGCCAGGGGGGTCGGATAGCCCGGAGGGGCGGACCGGGAGCGGGAGCCTCCCTTCCGGGTTCGGGGGGCCACGAGGATCCCTCGGCTCAGGCCGGGCCCGCCGACGGGAGCGGGAGCTCCTTCCCGTCCACGCTCGCCGTGGCCCCGGCCAGGGAAAGGTACGCCGAGAGGGAGCTCGAATTCTTCCCGTCCATCTGCACGTTCCGCCCAATCCCGAGGGTCACGTTGCCCGCGGGCATGTCCTCGCTGTTCGGGGAGAGATGCAGCTCGGGATTGAGTCCGATGGACATCCAGCTGACCAAGTCCCTTCCCTTGCCCCCCCGGGCGAATTCCCGGTCGAAGAGCTCGCCGCCCTTCCCGAAGGAATGGTCCTTGAGCTTCCCCGCCTCGAAGACCATCCGTCCCCCCTCGAGCCGGTCGAGGCCGAGGTAGCAGGCCTCCGTCGCCACGAAGGTGCCGGTGACGGCGGACCCGTCCAGGGTGACCGAGAGGACCCCGGCGGGGAGCGACACGAAGCGGTTCCAGATCGGACTCTTCGGGTTCTGGGCGGCCTCCCCCGTGGAGAGCTCGGGCTTGCGGCGTGCCAGAGGAATCGTCACATCCGTTCCGTTCGGATGCGTGATCCGGAGCGACCGGGCACGGGAGAGGGCCGTCACCCACGGCTTCCCGTTCCGGGAGAGCACGGAAGGGTCCACCAGCGAGGCCGCCACGAGTTCTCTTTCCCACGCCTCCCGGTCGACCCCGTAGGCCTGGGCGAGAGAGGACGTGGCGCGGCCGATCTCCATGCGCACCCCTCGCAACCCCGCTCGTTGGGCGCACTTGTACCAGTCGGAGTTGTACGCCGTGGCCTTCCGCCGTTCCGATAGCGGGAGGCGCTCGAAGCGCGCCCGGTCCCCGGGGCCCCAGAAGAAGATGTAGGCCCCGGTCTTGGCGAGCGCGCCCCACTCCGCCGGGCAAGGGGCCCCCACGCTCTTGGGGCCGAACTTCTCCAGGCTCTCCCAGTAGGCGTCCTCGTCCTCGTAGAGGACCATGGGGGGGGAGCCCCGGCGGCGGCTCTCGAGGACGAAAGCGCGGGCCCAGGGAAGCGAGTGCGTCCAGGTCTCGATCATCACCGACTGGCCACGCTTCACTTTGAGGGTTCGCTGCAGGACATGGGAGGCCAGACGTTGGGCGCCCTCGGGGGAGGTTTCGGTCATGGACATGGGGCCGGGGACCCGGGGAGGGTACAAGAGGGCTCGGAACCCCTCCTCGGGCCGGGAGGGGAAAGGGACTCCCTCCCTCCCGGCTGTCGGATTCCTTCGGTAAAAGGGATAAGCCGTTCTTCGATGCAAGGGGGCATGCCGGGGAACGGCTTCCGGCCGCCTCTGCGCCTGATTGGGACGATCGTGGATCTGGTCCCCCTCAGCCGAAACCATATCCCTCAGCTCCTGACCGAGGCGCAGGATTCCGAGGTCTGGAAGTACTTTCGAGGGGGGCCCCTTTCGGACCCGCAGATCATGCCCCGGTACGTCGAGGAGGTCCTCCGCCACCAGCAGGAGGGCTCGGCGCTCAGTTTCGCCCTCTGGCACAGGGCCGAGGGCCGTCCCGTGGGGATGACCCGGTTCATGGACATCGACCGGGCGAACCGGACGGTGGAGATCGGGGGGACCTGGATCTCCCGACGGCTCTGGGGCACGGGGGTGAACGTGGAGGCGAAGTATCTCATGCTCCAGTACGCCCTGGAGGAGGAGGCGTTCAACCGGGTCCAGATCAAGACGGACGTACGGAACCTCCGGTCCCAGAAGGCCATCGAGGCGCTGGGAGCGGTCCGGGAAGGCCTCCTCCGCCACCAGATCATCCTCAGCGACGGCACCCTGCGCGATTCGGTCTACTACAGCATCCTCCGGGAGGAATGGCCCGCGGTCCGGGAGCACCTGCTGGCCCGTCTCGCCTCTCACCGCTCCCCGCCGGCGATCGCCCTCCACGCGTGAGGGACCTCGCGCGCTGTTCTGCCTCGGGGAGCGCTAACCTCGCCCGGTCCTCGGGCAATCCCCAGAGCGTGTCCCGGAGGGGAGCGCTCCGCTCAACCCGCGGGGACGAGCGCAAGCTTGCGGGCGGCGACCCGGAGGATCTCCCGCTCGAGGGCGAAGTGCACCATCCGTTGCGCTTCGGAGAAGGTCACCCACCGGTGCTCGTCGAAGATGGCCTCGGGTCGGACACGGACAGCACGGGTCGTCATGAGGAAGTAGACCACGCACTTGTGGACGTTGGTCCCTCTCCTCGGGTCGAAGAACTCGTAGGAGACCTCCCCCAGCCGGGGTCCCAGGTGGGGGGCCCGGAGGCCCGTCTCCTCGCGGACCTCCCGGAGGGCCGCCTCCTCCAACGACTCCCCAGGATCCACGTGCCCCTTGGGGATCGACCAGCGGTTCTCCTCCCGCTCATGGAGCAGCAGTACGCGAGGAGGTCCCCTCGGGAGCACCACACCCCCGCTGGCGAGTTCGGCGACGATGGGGGCCTTCTCCCGGTAGGCCAGGTTCCGGACGCCCGGGGATTCATCTCCCATGAGGGGCGCAGTCGCCCCCCTTCCATAAGGATGCGGAGGAGGACACGCTATAACGCAGGCGGCCCTGCGCCCGGTGTGCTCGAGGGCGCGGAGGACTACCACACCCTGCCCGAGCTCCTCCGGGGAAAGGCGCGCAAGAACGGGGACCGGCCGGCGGTCCGGACCCCGCAACGGACGGTCAGCTACGAGCAGCTCCTCCGGGAGAGCGAGAGGTTCGCCGCGGGCCTCCTCGAGAGGGACTTCCATCCCGGGGAGAAGCTGGGGCTCCTGCTCTACAACAGCCCGGACTTCCTCACGAGCTGGTACGGGGCGAACCTCGCGGGAGGGGTGATGGTCCCCCTCAACACGGCCCTCAAGGGCGATCTCCTGCGCTACGAGCTCGAGGACTCCGACGCCCGCTGGCTCGTCGTCGACCGCCGTCTCCATCCCGAGGTGGCCAAGCTTCCCCCCCTGCCGCAACTGGAAGGGATCGCGGTCTACGATCCCGCGGGCCGTTACGACGACGTCCCGGCGGACACCGTCGCCTTTCCGGACCTCCTCGGGAAGACCGGGAGCTTGCTCTCGTACCCGGGGCCGAAGCGGAGCGACCCCGCCTCCATCCTGTACACCTCGGGCACGACGGGGCCCCCGAAGGGGGTGGTGATCCCGCACGAGAAGTACCTCTCCACGGCGCGCGCGATCTCCCTGCGGAGCGAGCTAACCGAGGGGAGCGTGCTCTTCACGGAACTTCCGCTCTTCCACTGCAACGCCCAGGAGATGTCCACCCACACCGCGCTGCTCAACGACCTCACGGTGGCGTTCACGGAGTGGTTCCGGGCTTCGGACTACTGGGGGGAGGCGGCCCGGCTGGGGGCGACGCACGTGAGCCTGCTCATCGCCATGGTGAACGTGCTCTACAAGCAACCGGAGCGCTCCGCGGACCGGGAGCACCGCGTCCGGGTCGCCCTCACAGCGGGTACCCAGAAGGGCATCTGGAAGGAGTTCGAGGCGCGGTTCGGGCTCAAGATCATCGAGCTCTATGGGATGACCGAGTGCGGTTGCACCACCCTGATGAACCCGCCGGACCGGGTGAGGCTGGGGTCGGTGGGAACCCCGCTCGAGTTCGTCGAGGCGAAGGTCGTCGACGAGGAGGAGAGGCCGGTCCCGCCCGGAATCAAGGGGGAACTTCTCGTCCGGCCCCGGACCGAGCACTCGATGATGATCGAGTACTACCACAAGCCGGAGCAGACGGCCGAGGCCTGGCGGAACGGCTGGTTCCACACCGGCGACTACGTCTGGCGGGACGAGGACGGATACTACTACTTCGTGGAGCGAAAGAAGGACATCATCCGTCGTCGGGGGGAGAACATCGCTCCCTACGACGTGGAGCGCGCGCTGAACCAGCACCCGGGGGTCTTCGAGTGCGTCGTGGTCGGGGTCCCCTCGCCCCTCGGGGAGGAGGACGTGAAGGCCTTCGTCCTCGCGAAGCCCGGCGTCACGCTCGACGCCCGCGAGGTCTTCCAGTTCGCCGCCGAGCGACTGCCGTTCTTCATGGTGCCGCAGTACCTGGAGTTCGTCGACGAGATCCCGAAGACGGCCAACCAGAAGGCGCAGCGTTACCTCCTCCGCCAGCGGCCTCCCGGTCCCCAGAGCTTCGACCGCGACCTCCTGGGCGTCAAGGTGCAGCGCCCGGCCCGATGAGCCCCTCCGTCCGTGGTGCGGTCTCCGATCGCCGCCGGACGCTCCGCCGGCCGCACCGCCCGCCACCTCCGGGAGCCTCGCGGGAAAGACTCCTCGGAGTGAAGGAGACGAGCCCGATCCAGCGTCCGCCGGGTCCCCCGGTGGTGCTGCTCGACGCGAACATGCTCTTCTTGGTCGTCGAGGAGCATTTCCCGTTGCAGGGGGAGCTCGACCGCTTGCTCCCGGCGGCCCAGGTCCGGGTCCCCGAGAGCGTCCGGGGGGAGATCACCCGGCTGGCCGAACGGGGCCGCTCCGCCGCGCGGGCTGCCCTCGAGCTCAGCGGGAGATACCCGATCGCCGCCACTGGCCTCCAGGGCGACGACGCGCTGGAGGCATTGGCGCGGGAGACCGGCGCCTGGACCGTCACCGCCGATCGCCGACTTCGGGAGAGGCTGGAGTCGATCGGAGCCGGCGTGCTCTTCCCCCGGGGGCGGCATCATTTGTCGAGGAGTCCCCGGTCCCCTCCGCTTCCGTGAAGGCCGGGAGCCCGGTCCTTTAAATCCCCTCAGGGCCCCCGGGGAGCGAAGCGGCGACCATGACGGACGAGGACCTGCTGCTCGAGCGCCCGGTGGGGGAGTTCGGCTCCGGGGTGGTGGGGATCTGTGACGTCTGCCACCAGCGGCAGGCCGTGATCGTCCTCGGGAAGGAACGGTTCAAGCTCTGCGTGCTGGATTTCCTCAACAAGAGTTGGGTGAAGAGCGAGGCCAAGCCGGAGGCCCCCACCGCACCGTTCGTCTCGAGCCGGGAGTACCTCCCCTGCCGGGCGGTCCCTGGAGGGGAGGTACCGGTGGTCGTTCTCTCCCCTACCCGGGTCGTGAAGCGCGCTTCGGCCCTCGTCGTCCCCGAGGTCTACGGGCTCACCACCCAGGTCCTCGAGGCGGGCGTCCGGCTGGCCCACGAGGGATTCGAGGTGGTGATGCCGGACTTCGCCAAGACCCCCGGGATCAATCTCGGGACCTACCTGTGGCTGCGGGGGTATCGGATGCTCTACGACAGCGTCCCGGTCTCCCGCACCCGCCGGGAGAGGTACCTCCGCGTGCTCGACAGCTGCCGGGAGTATGTCCAGTCGCGGAATCTCGTCGACCCCAGCCGGTTTGGGGTGCTGGGGGTCTCCTACGGAGGGGCCCTCGCGCTCGCCTACGCTGCGCAGACGCCCGAGGTGAACGTGGTGGGGCTCGCTTACCCCTTCATGATCCGTCCGGCGAGTTGGCTACGCCAGATGAAGGCCCCGGTTCTCGCGGTGTACGGCTCCAGCGACACGCTCGTGGCCCCCTCGCTCCTGCTCCTCCGGGAAGCTGCCGCGCGCTACGGCTTCCCTTTCGATAGCCTGGTCCTCGCGGGGGCACGGCACCATTTCCTCAACCGCGACAGCAAGGCTTACCGGGTGGCGGAGGCGGAACTGGCGTGGACGCGTCTCATGGCGCACATGCGGGCTGGTCTCGAACCCCCCAAGCCGGCGCCTCCCAAGCCCCCTCACGTGACCACCTCCCTGCCACCAGAGGTCTCCGCCCTGGCGACGCCCAAGGTCGTGGCTCCGCCTTCTGCCGCGGCATCCGCGGCAACCAAGGCCCCTTCCTCTCCTCCGGTGGCCCCCACTTCCTCAGGGTCACCTGCCGGGAACCCCTCCCCCCCTGGGGGAACCCGGGGGTTCCCCAACGCGCCGAAGGCCTGACCGAGCGGGCGCGACGCGCGAAGTGGAGACCCAAAGCCTCACTCGCTCGGGACGACCGGGCTGCCCGCCGGCGGCGCGGACCCGTCCGAGCGGGAGAGCACCCCTTCCACGGGGCTTCCGAGGGAGAGAGGGGACGGCCGATCCACTCCCGCGAGGCGCGCGAAACGCCGGACGGACGCCCGAACGGCTCCCGGGGTGAGCCCCCCGAAATCGAAGATCCCCAGCACGTCCGTGATCCCACACGCCTCGATCTGGACCAGTCGTTCCCGGATCTCGCCCGGAGTTCCGATGAGGGCGAGCCCGTTCCGGACGAGGCTCTCCGGAGTGCTCCCGCCCGGGTCCCGCTGCTGCCGGGCCACGAAATGGGTGCTCTGGGTGGTCAAGCGCTCCTCCAGGTACCTCTTCAGCGCCCGGATTCCCGGGGAGGGGCGGTCCGCGACGTAGATGTGGAAGGCCGCCGCGGTCCGGGTCCGGGCTCCGGAGGGGAGCGCCTCCCGGTAACGGCGCACCCGCTCCGAGAGCTCAGGGAGACCTTGCATGTTCGCGTAGGGGATCATCGCCACCGAGACGCCCCGCGCGGCCACGAACGGGAGCGCCTCTGAGGTCTGCACGGCCATCCAGAGCGGAGGGTAGGGCCGTTGGACCGGGAGGACGTTGAGGCGCACGTGCCCCCCGGGGGCGGTGGGGGCGGCCAAGAGCTCGCCGGAGAGGGCCGAGAGGAGCTCCGGATAGGCGGCGTCGAAGAGCTCCCTCCGCTGGGAGGGATCGATGCCGTAACCTTGGAACTCCAAGGGGATGTAACCGCTCCCCAGCCCGATCTCCAGCCGACCGGCCGACAGGCGATCCACGAGGGCCAGGGATTCGGCCAGCTCCCGTGGGCGATGGAGGGAGAGCACGTTGACCATCGTACCGAGGCGGATCCGTCGGGTCTCCCGGGCGAGCGCTCCGAGGAGGACGTTGGGCGAGGGTAGGACGCCTCCGGGATGGAAGTGGTGCTCGGCGACCCAGAAGGTGTCGAGCCCTTCCCGGTCGGCCGTCCGGGCCAGGGCGATGGCCTCCTCGTAGCGATCCGGTGCCCCCGGGGCGCGACGCGAAGGGTCGTCGTCCAGGACGCTGAACACCGAGTATCGCATGGGGCTTCCATGCGGGTCGGGCTATAGCTCGTTTGCGCGCAGGACAGAGGCCTCCCGAGGGGGGCTCAAATAGGCACCCGCCTCTGGTGGGGAAAGTGCGCGTCCCGGGCCGGAAGGTGTACGGGGGATTGGCCAGCGGGCCCGTGGCCAAGAGCACCGTCCCGCTCTCCTTCCTCGGGGAGATCGATGCCCGGACCGGAAAGGTCGACAATGCCTCCAGCGAGCTCAACGGACGGCTCCTGGGGGGGACGGTCCTCGCCTTTCCGGAGGCGCGGGGGAGCACGGTGGGACCCTACGTCCTCTACGGGGCGTGCAAGCGGGGCGTCGGACCGGTCGCCATCGTCGTCGAGAGCGCGGACGCGATCGTGGTCAGCGCCGCGGTGATCGCCCGGATCCCGTGCGTGGACCACGTGGACCTGGACCTCCTCCACGATGGAGAGATGCTGACGGTGGAGGGCGACGCCGGGTCGGTCGAGCTGCCGGGGGTCAAGGAGGAAGCGGTGGTCACCTCGTTCCTCCAGAGGCCGGACGGACGGGTCCTCCTGCTCAAGCGCTCCCGGAAGGTGGGGACGTTCCAAGAGCGCTGGGCGGGGGTGAGCGGGTACCTGGAGGGGCGGGACCCGGAGGAACAGGCGCGGAGGGAGATCCTGGAGGAGACCGGCATCACCCGGGACGGGCTGGAGAAGGTCTCGGAGGGGGGGCCCGTGTACGCCCGCGAGGGAGAGCGAATCTTCGTCGTCCACCCCTTCCTCTTCCGGACCCGGGGCGATCAGGTCCGGATCGACTGGGAGCACACGGAGTTCGAATGGATCGAACCGGAGGAGATGCGTCGCCGGGACACGGTCCCGAAGCTCTGGAGGGCGTGGGAGGAAGTTCGTTCTGCGGCAGCGCCGGAGGCGGCCCGACGGCCCCCTACGGCCCCCGCGCACGGTTGATCTCCCCCGAGGAGAGGCCACTGACGCTCCGGAGTGCGGGGGGAAAGGGCGCGTAGTTCAGGGGAAGAACGCCTGATTTGCAATCAGGAGGTCTCGGGTTCAAATCCCGACGCGTCCACTCCTCCGAAGGGCTCCGTCCGGCTCCCTTGACCCCGGGTGGGAACCGCCGGTCACTCTTGCCTCGGTTCTTTCCCATGTTGGACGTGGACCGAGGTCTCGTCGACTTTGCCACAGGCTTCGACCCGATTCGGTTCCCGCGTTCCCGGCGCAGGTCCGGCTCCCCACAGTCCCCGTCCTCCCGCGGCCGGAGCGGACCCAAGTCGACATCGCCGGAACTCTGCTGGCCGGTGTTCTCCTCGTTCCGCGGCGGACGGTCTTCCGATCCAGAGAGAGGTCGGTCGTCGTGCGCCCGACGGAGCCTGTTGAGATGGTCCGCCGTAGCCTCCCGGTCGACTACCCTGCTCCCCGGAGTCATCGCAATCCACGAGCTAGGCGTTGAGCCGCCGGCGCTCCTTACTGTATCGGGCCCCTAACGGCGGACCACCTAGTTCCGTCAGGGTTGAGTCTCGGGTACCCTCCCCGCGATCTCAGAGCAGGCGTGGAGCAGACAAGGATCGAAGACCCTCTTGGGAACTTCTTTGAATCTCGCGGCCGTGCCCATCAGGGCATGAGACCACGGGTCGTCTTCTTCGACTGGGGTGGGACCTTGGCGTACCGGCCGCCCCACGTCCGGAGCCCGGAGGCCGTTTGGGTCCAGGTGACCAGGGACCTCGGCGTGGCGGACCTGACCGAAGAGGAGATCCAGGCCAAGACCGGGGCCCTCGATAGGGACTGGCAAGCGAAGATGTACGGCTACCTCGGCAGGTCCGAGCAGTTCTGGGAGGAGTACAATGCGGCCGTGATGGATTCGCTCGGAATCCAGGAACGAAGGAAGGAGGTGTCGCA
Source organism: Thermoplasmata archaeon (assembly GCA_021828085.1). Classification (GTDB taxonomy): domain Archaea; phylum Thermoplasmatota; class Thermoplasmata; order Lutacidiplasmatales; family UBA184; genus JAKATE01. The sequence goes on from JAKATE010000048.1 coordinate 10,953, forward strand.
ACGGATCGACGCGATCCTACAAGACCCCTCCTCGCAGCGTCTCTTTCCCGAGACCCGAGAGGTCCTCACCCGGCTACGGTCGGAAGGGTACCGGCTCGGCGTCATCTCGAACAGCAGCGAGCGGCTCGTCACGGTGGTGAGGAACTTCGAGCTCGACCGGGAGTTCGACCCCATCGTCTTCACCCAGCAGGTCGGCGCGGAGAAGCCGGACCGTCGAGTGTTTCAGTTCGCGCTGGAACGTGCGGACTGCAGCGCCCCCGAAGCGGTCCACGTGGGGGACACCTTCGAGGCCGATTACCTGGGGGCGACGCGAGCTGGGCTGAGGGCGATCTGGGTCAATCGAAAGGGCGTCCCGCCCCCCGGGCCCTGTGCTTCGGTCTCGGATCTGCGCGGAGTCGAGGCACTGCTGTAGGAACAACCCTCAAACGCCGTTCGAGTACGGTCGCCACCCGCCCAGGTCCCCCAGCGGTTTCTCGGAGGGCTCCGCCCACCACCTTGCCGCCCAGGCACGGACGGCCCCATACCCCTCCATCGAACCGCGCTACGGCCCAGGCGGAGGCACCCTCGGCTCCGCGGAGGGTTTCGGTTCGAAGCGCCAGACGAACGCAGCGCCGATCGCAGCGGCCACAAGGGCCGCGATGAAGTAGACCCAGAGGCCAAGGTAGTCCCCCGAAAGGACGGCGGGCGCGAGGGTCCGGGCGGGGTTCAGCGAACTGCCCGTCCACGGCCCGATGAGGTAGGTCGAGAGGCCGACCACGACAGCGGGGAGAGGGAGCTCCCAGAGCTTCAACGACTTCTGCGGCCAGGTAAGATAGACGACGGAGAGCAGCAGGGATACGGTGAAGATCAGCTCGAGCACGAAGGTCCGGAGAAGGTCATCCCCCCGCGGGAGCGTCGACCCCAGATGTGCGGCGCTCCCCACGGAGAGGAGGACGACTCCAGCCCCCACGAAGGCGCCCGCGAACTGCGCCACGAGATAGGCAGGAGCCTCCCGCGGTGGGAATCGTCGTGCACCCACGAGCATCAGCGTAACGGCGGGATTCAGGTGAGCCCCGGAGATCCGAGCGAACGCCAGGACCGGAAGAAGGACGGCGAAGAACCAGGCCAGGGCCAGGATCCACTGGGACACTCCGCCCACCTCGGCTCCGGCGACGATCGAGCCGCACCCGATACCCACAAGCAACGCCGTCCCCGCCAGTTCGGCAAGGGAGCGTATGGTGAGGGGGGCGCTCATCGAGAAGCGGGAGCCCGGGCGGTCCGCATCCGCTCGTTCGACCGGATCTCGCGTGCGAGACCTTCGACAAGGTGCAGGAGCCGGTCCCGGACCTCGCGGAACCCTCCATCGTCCAGCCGGGCCGGATTAGGCAGCCCCCAGTCACGGTATTCCAGCTCCCTGAGCCGGGCCGGACAGGCCACGTCGTCCAAACAGCCCATCGTCACCCGGATCTGGGAGCCCTAGATCGGAA